>NZ_QOSA01000010.1:0-306000 GCF_008368795.1 Bacillus sp. BF2-3 | reverse complement strand
GAATATGATGCCGATTATGGATAACAATCAAATGCCGAATATGATGCCGATTATGGATAACAATCAAATGCCGAATATAATGCCGATTATGGATAACAATCAAATGCCGAATAGATTATGGATAACAATCAACCACCCAATATGATGCCCTATCAAATGCCGTATCAACAGCCCATGATGCCGCCGAATCCGTATTATCAACAACCAAATCCATATCAAATGCCATATCAGCAAGGAGCGCCGTTCGGACCGCAATATACGTCTATGCCAAACCAGAATATGATGCCAATGGATAATAATATGCCGCCGCTTGTGCAGGGTGAGGAAGATTGTGGATGCGGAGGAGAAAGTAGACTATATAGTCCACAACCAGGCGGTCCGCAATATGCGAATCCTTTATATTACCAACCAACTCAGTCTGCATATGCACCACAGCCAGGAACGATGTATTATCAACCAGATCCACCGAATGTATTTGGAGAGCCCGTTTCAGAAGAAGAGGACGAAGAAGAAGTTTAAAAAGGCGGGAGTATTCCCGCCTTTTTTACATTCCTGTTAATTAAGAAAATGAAGTTTTTTTATGAAGTGCTAGAAAATTCCCAGTGAAATATTAACAGTGTAAAAACCTTCTCGGTTACTCATCATAAGAGGGAGCTTTTCAGTAGAGAAGCTCATTCTAACAGAGGGGGTTTTTGTATTGAATACGAAAGTAAAAGTGATTGCTGCTTCTTTGTTAGTTACCAGTGCATTAGCTGCATGTGGTACACCGAAAGATAACAATGCAATGGATGGACGTAACTACAATTACGAGCGTACATCTTATAATGATACACACCAGTATCGTGATAATGTGACACGTAATGATCGTTATACAGATTATGTAACATATAGAAATGGTCGTAACGATACAGGATACAATTATTATCGAGATGTAAATTACAATGGACAAATTGCTAATCCGCATCCAACTCGTAATATTACAATGAACAATTCATACATTAACAATGATGGTAAAACAGCTGAAAGAATAACAAATCGTGTGAAACGTATGAATAACGTAGACCGTGTGTCTACAGTTGTATATGGAAACGATGTAGCGATTGCGGTAAAACCACGTAACACAGTGACAAATGAAACGGCGATGGCTAACGAAATTCGTCAAGCTGTTGCAAATGAAGTTGGAAACAGAAACGTATATGTTTCTGTAAGAAATGATATGTTTACTCGTGTCGATGCAATGAGTACGCGTCTACGTAACGGTACAGTTACAAACGATTTTAATCGTGACATAGTGAATATGTTCCGAGACATTCGTTACGGTTTAACTGGTACAGTGCGATAACAAAACAAAAGAGGAAGGGATAGCCCTTCCTCTTTATTCATCGTTGTCTTGTAAGCGACGTTTTTTAATAAAATAACTAACGGAATAAGAAACTAAAAAGCATATGAAAAGAATACTACCTGTTGAAATAGCTTCAAATAGAGGTCTTTCTGGACTGAAAATAATATAAATAATAGCCGTAACGATTCCTACAATAAGGGAGTGGAAGACAAGTTTGTAATAAGGAGTTAACTGTATTTCCTTTTCGCCTTCTTCTACATCGATTGAAACACTTAACTGTAAATAAGCAAGTAAAATACTTGTAAACATAAATAATAGCCACAATGGAGATTTCGTAATTTGATCAATGCCTTCAGTGAATCCGATATAGCCTAAAATTCCAACTACGCCAATGTATTGAAAAAGAAAAACAATACGTATGTTTTTTAACATTTGAAGAATGAGGCGTTCATCCTTTATTTTTTTCATAATATTCATCCCCTGCTTATTATGATTTCGCTGTCACATTAATTGTAACATATATATTGCAATTATCAATTTATAATTTACATAAAATAATTTGGATGAAAGAGGAAATAAAATATTTTTATAAACATGTTGCACTTATACTTTATTAATGTTATATTAGCAAAGCGATGAGCTAATTTACGTAAGACGAGAGATATGCTTAAGTGCTAAACACGCGAATGTGGTCGCCTGGTCTCTCGCCGTAAACGCATCAAGACGCCTGCTTTGCAGGCGTCTTTCATTTTATATAAAAGTAAATGATACATGCAGATGAGGTAAACCCTTATCTGCATTTTTTATTTTTCGAAAGAAATGTAATATGGATAAAACCCCCATTTCCGGAAAAACTACTAATGAAAGTATGATCTTGCCTAAAAGAGGTGAACGGAAATGAAATGGATACTGATTGCGATGCAAGCTTTCGTTATGATGTTTTGTTTCGTTTATGGAACGAATGTGAAGGCGGAAGGGCCAGTACCAGAAGTAACGAAAAAAGAACCTGAGGTTACAATTTTATTAGAGCGTATGTATGTTGATGGCGAAGTAAGCGAAGAAATACTTACAGAAAAAGTGACGGATTTAGAAAAGTTTTTACAGCAGTATAAAGAATGGCAGCTCGTTGATCGTGATGATGTACAAATTGTATTGCAAAAGAAAGTTGATGATATTTCTCCGTTATTGAAAACGAGCGGGTATTTTGGTGTTTCAGAGGAAGGGATATTACAAATTTTCAAAGGTGTACCGAAAAGTGATAATGCGATCCATTCTTTCTTTCAAATTGATATGAAAAAGCTTGAGAGCTATGAACGTGCGAAATTGAAACGTGGCATTCGTATTAAATCAAAAGAAGGTTTTGTGAAGACGATTGAAAAAATGAAGCAATACGCAGTTCAAAGTAAGAAAAAAAGCAGCTCATGGTGAGCTGCTTTTTTTTCTTATTTGTTTTTAGCTAAAATTTCTTTTGCGATTTCATCAATTAGCATATCTTTTCCGATTGGATTGAATGCTTTCGTATTGAAGACTTCATTTGATACTTCATATACGTGATTATTTTTAACTGCTTTATTGTCTTTCCAAACGGCACTGTTTTTGTAGTCTTCGTAAACTTTATCAGCTTCGCCGCCGAAGTTTACAATAAACATTTGGTCAGGCTGGAATGCAACTAGACCTTCTAGTGATACTTGCGCCATCGTTTGTTTTAAATCCGTACCTTTTGTTGCTGGAAGTTTTAAGTCATTAAAGATGATGTCACCGTATCCGAAGCTACCGTATACACGGAAGTTTTGTGGTGTAACTGCAACGAACATAAAGTTCTCATCTTTTGTTTTCTCTTTAATTTTTTTAGATAAAGAGTCTGCTTTCTTATCGTAGTCTGCAATCCATTTGTCTGCTTTCTTCTCTTCGTCAAATAGCTTACCTACTTCTTTAAACTTACCACGCCAGTCTTCTAAGTTTGTTTCTAGAACAACTGTAGGTGCAACCTTTTCTAGTTGATCATAAATTTTTAATTGACGGTTGTTTAAAATAATTAAGTCTGGTTTTAAAGCAGTAACAGCTTCTAAATCAACTTTAGGTGCCCAGTACCAACCTACTGCTTTTACTCCATCTAACTTGTCTGTTAAGTGATTTTGGATTTTATCTTTATATGTATTTGCTGTACCAACAGGTTTGTGTCCAAGAAGTAATAGTTCTTCTGTTGATCCAGATAAGTCAACAATTCTCTTTGGATTTACTGGAATTGTAGCTTCACCTTTAGCATGTTTTACAACTTTTGTTTTCGGTTGTTCTTTTGCCTTCGATTCTTCTTTTTGAGAAGAACAGCCAACGATAGAAAGAACAACGAGCATAATAGTAAATAAAATAAATAGCTTACGTTTCATCCTGATGTAACCCCTTTAATTAGTATTGATAATCATTATCGACTTCTGTATATTAAGGTGCTTTAACCTTTCTGTCAATGGAAAATAACAGAAGTTTCAAGTGGAGAACATTTGTTGGGGCAGTCTCGCTTTTCTATCATTAAATATGTTAAAATGGAATACATGATTTAAGAGGGAGAGATCGTATTTTGTTTGAATATGTTACAGGTTACGTGGAGTATGTAGGGCCGGAATATGTCGTAATTGATCATAATGGAATTGGTTATCAAATTTTCACACCAAATCCGTATGTATTTCAAAGAAGTAAGCAAGAAATCCGTGTCTATACATATCATTATGTGAGAGAAGATATTATGGCACTTTACGGGTTTAAAACACGTGAAGAGCGTTTATTATTTACAAAGTTGTTAGGCGTGTCTGGCATTGGGCCAAAAGGAGCTCTTGCAATTTTAGCTTCTGGTCAAACAGGACAGGTCGTTCAAGCGATTGAGCATGAAGATGAGAAGTTTTTAGTGAAATTCCCAGGCGTCGGAAAGAAAACAGCACGCCAAATGATTTTAGATTTAAAAGGAAAACTAGCAGATGTCGTACCAGATGCATTTGTTGATTTATTCTCAGACACAGAACGTTTTGATGAGAAGAAAGGTTCATCAGCTGAGCTTGATGAGGCACTGGAAGCTCTCCGCGCACTTGGATACGCAGAACGCGAAGTTTCTCGTGTTGTACCAGAGTTATTAAAAGAATCATTAACGACGGATCAGTATATTAAAAAGGCACTTAGTCTTTTACTAAATGGTAAGAGGTGAGTATAATGGACGAACGTCTCCTTTCAGGGGAATCTGCATATGAAGATGCGGATTTAGAATATTCATTACGGCCACAGACGCTCCGTCAGTATATTGGCCAAGATAAAGCAAAACATAATTTAGAAGTATTTATTGAAGCGGCGAAAATGCGTGAAGAAACGTTAGATCACGTGCTTTTATATGGACCACCAGGTCTTGGTAAAACGACGCTTGCGAATATTATTGCCAATGAGATGGGCGTTAATGTTAGAACAACTTCAGGTCCCGCAATTGAAAGACCAGGAGATTTAGCTGCTGTATTAACAGCGCTTCAGCCAGGGGATGTATTATTTATTGATGAAATTCATCGTTTGCATAGATCAATTGAAGAAGTATTGTATCCTGCGATGGAAGACTTTTGCCTTGATATTGTAATTGGAAAAGGGCCTTCAGCACGTTCTGTACGCCTAGATTTACCGCCATTTACATTAGTTGGAGCAACAACACGTGCTGGAGCATTATCGGCACCGCTTCGTGACCGCTTCGGTGTACTTTCAAGGTTAGAGTACTACACAGTAGATCAGCTTTCTGCGATTGTTGAACGTACAGCAGAAGTATTTGAAGTTGAAATCGATTCGTTAGCTGCATTAGAAATTGCAAGACGTGCTCGTGGTACACCTCGTATTGCGAATCGTCTTTTAAGACGTGTACGTGATTTCGCGCAAGTTCGTGGTAACGGAACGGTTACGATGGAAATTACACAAATGGCATTAGAGCTACTGCAAGTAGATAAATTAGGTCTAGATCATATTGATCATAAATTACTGCTTGGTATTATTGAGAAATTCCGTGGCGGTCCAGTTGGATTAGAAACGGTTTCAGCAACAATTGGAGAAGAATCTCATACGATTGAAGATGTGTATGAGCCGTATTTATTACAAATTGGCTTTTTACAACGAACGCCAAGGGGCCGAATTGTAACGCCGCTTGCGTATGAACATTTCGGAATGGAGATACCAAAAGTATGACGGAGATGCCAAAGCTGCTTATTACAGCCGGGATCTTACTCATTGTTGTTGGATTAGCTTGGAAGTTCATTGGAAGGCTTCCAGGCGATATTTTTGTGAAAAAAGGAAACGTTACCTTTTATTTTCCTATCATTACATGTATTGTATTATCTTTTATTATGTATATAATAAATCGATTTAAATAAGAAATAGGTGGATATAGCTATGGATATAAATCTGTTTGATTTTCATTTACCAGAAGAACTTATTGCACAAGTCCCGTTAGAAGATCGTGAAACATCAAGATTAATGGTGTTAGACCGTGAAACAGGTGATATTGAGCATAAACATTTTACGGATATTCTTTCTTACTTACATGAGGGAGATTGCTTAGTTTTAAATGAAACGAAAGTTATGCCTGCTCGTTTGCACGGTGTGAAAGAAGATACAGGCGCGCACATTGAAGTACTTCTTTTAAAACAAGAAGAAGGTGATAAGTGGGAAACGCTTGTAAAGCCAGCGAAACGTGTAAAAGAAGGAACTGTTATCTCTTTTGGCGAAGGGAAATTAAAAGCAACTTGCACAGGAACTGCAGATCAAGGTGGACGCCAGCTTGAATTTTCATATGATGGCATCTTCTATGAAATTTTAGATGAACTTGGGGAAATGCCGCTTCCTCCATATATTAAAGAGACGCTGGAAGATCGCGATCGCTATCAAACAGTATATGCGAAAGAAATCGGTTCAGCAGCAGCGCCGACTGCGGGACTTCACTTTACAGAAGAGTTACTTGAGAAGTTAAAGCAAAAAGGCGTTCAGTTAGCATTCATTACACTTCACGTAGGACTTGGAACATTTAGACCAGTTTCTGCAGACACGATTGAAGAACACCATATGCACGCAGAATATTATCATATGTCTGAAGAGACAGCGGCATTATTAAATCGTGTGAAAGAGAATGGTGGACGTATTATTACTGTAGGTACGACATCAACTCGTACGTTAGAAACAATTGCAACAGATCATGACGGTAAGCTCTGCGCCGCTTCTGGATGGACAGATATTTTCATGTATCCGGGATATGAATTTAAAGCAATTGATGGTTTAATTACAAACTTCCATTTACCGAAATCAACATTAATTATGCTTGTAAGTGCATTTGCAAATAGAGATAATGTACTTCATGCTTATAATGAAGCAGTAAAAGAAAAATATCGTTTCTTTAGCTTCGGTGATGCAATGTTCGTTGCATCTCACGCTAAAATGAGAAACAAATAAAAGGAGTAAGTTATGACAGCAATTCGTTATGAATTTATTAAGACATGTAAACAAACGGGTGCCCGTTTAGGTCGTGTGCATACGCCGCACGGTTCATTTGATACACCAACATTTATGCCAGTTGGTACACTTGCAACAGTTAAGACAATGTCACCAGAAGAATTAAAAGCAATGGATTCTGGCATTATTTTAAGTAATACGTATCATTTATGGCTACGTCCAGGTCATGAAATTATTCGTGAAGCAGGCGGCTTGCATAAATTTATGAACTGGGATCGTGCAATCTTAACAGACTCTGGTGGTTTCCAAGTATTCAGTTTAAGTGACTTCCGTCGTATTGAAGAGGAAGGCGTTCACTTCCGTAATCACTTAAATGGAGATAAATTATTCTTATCACCAGAAAAAGCGATGGAAATCCAAAATGCATTAGGTTCAGATATTATGATGGCATTTGATGAGTGTCCACCATTCCCAGCTACTTTTGAATATATGAAGAAATCTGTAGAGCGTACGAGCCGCTGGGCAGAACGTTGCTTAAAAGCGCATGAACGTCCGCAAGATCAAGGTTTATTCGGTATTGTACAGGGCGGGGAGTACGAAGAGCTTCGTCGTCAAAGTGCGAAAGATCTTGTTTCAATGGACTTCCCTGGTTACGCTGTAGGTGGTTTATCTGTTGGTGAACCGAAAGATATTATGAACCGTGTTCTTGAGTTTACAACACCACTTCTTCCAGATAATAAGCCTCGTTACTTAATGGGTGTAGGTTCTCCTGACTCGTTAATCGATGGCGCAATTCGTGGTATTGATATGTTTGACTGTGTACTTCCAACTCGTATCGCTCGAAATGGTACATGTATGACAAGTGAAGGTCGCCTTGTTGTAAAAAATGCGAAATTCGCAAGAGACTTCGGTCCGCTTGATCCAAACTGTGATTGCTACACATGTAAAAACTACTCACGTGCGTACATTCGTCACTTAATGAAATGTGATGAAACGTTCGGAATTCGTTTAACGTCTTATCACAACCTTCATTTTCTGTTAAACTTAATGGAGCAGGTGAGACAAGCTATTCGTGAAGACCGTCTTGGCGATTTCCGCGAAGAGTTCTTTGAACAGTATGGCTTTAATAAACCGAATGCTAAAAACTTCTAATACATAATTTAAAAGGAGGAACAAAAGATGAATGCAGGTATGATGAATATCGTTATGATCGTTGCGATGTTTGCGATTTTCTATTTCTTATTAATTCGCCCGCAACAAAAACGTCAAAAAGCAGTTGCTCAAATGCAAAGTGAGTTAGCAAAAGGTGATGCTATCGTAACAATCGGTGGTTTACACGGTACAATCGAATCAGTAGATGAGACAAAAATCGTTATTAAATCTGGTGGTTCACACTTAACTTTCGATCGCAATGCGATTCGTGAAGTTGTGAAAAACTAATGTGGAAGGCCCTGCATGAAATGTGCAGGGCCTTTTTTAGTTACTTTGCTTTGACATATTTACACCGAAAATACCACCGAGTGTACTCGCCCCCATTAATGCTAATTGATATAGTAATTGTGAGTTCGATAAGGTTTGAGAAAAGCCTAAATAGTTAACTAGAAAGACGAGTATAGTGAACGTGAGCCCTGTTGTGAAACCTACTAGCCAACCTTTTCCTTGAGCCTTTTTGCCGGCAGTAAATCCAGACATAAGCATAGATAAAAGAGCGAGTATAAAAATAGTAACGGTTAATGTCCCTTCATTTATATTCGTAAACTTTAATAAAAGAGCCATAATCATACTAGTAATAGATGCGAGAATTAGTAGCGTAACAATACCGAAGCCAATTGCAGTTGATAATTTTTTCGTTCCATCCATTTATGCATTCCCCCTTTTTAATACAAGCATATTTTCCTTTTGCTCAAGTTAGACTAGTTTCTTTTTTATAGGGGAGTCTATACGTAAAAAAGGAGATGTAGAAATGGAATGGATATCGGTAATTGGACGGACAATGCTTTTGTATATCATCATCTTAATTATTTTTCGTCTTATGGGTAAACGTGAGATAGGAGAGCTAAGTGTATTAGATTTAGTCGTATTTATTATGCTTGGAGAAATGGCTGTAGTAGCAATTGAAAATACCGATAAATCACTTTTGCATCAATTAGTTCCGATGACTTTTCTTATGTGCATACAAATCATTTTGTCAGTCATTTCATTAAAGTTTCAACGATTTCGGCATTTAATAGAAGGTGAACCAGCAATTATTATTAATGCGGGAAAGATTGATGAAAAAAAGATGAGAAACCAACGATATAATATTGATGATTTAATGATGCAATTAAGGGAACAAGGAGTTGGAGATATTCGGGATGTAGAATATGCTATTTTGGAACCGTCTGGGAAGTTATCTGTCTTTCAAAAACAAAAAAATAAACAAGATACATTGCAGTTTACGCTTCCTCTTATTATTGATGGAGAAATTCAATCTAGTCATTTACAAATGATTGAGCATACAGATGAATGGCTTATTGAGAAATTAAAAAACTTAGGTTATAACGATATAACACAAATTTTATACTGTAGTTTTCAAAATGGACAATTTTTTGTTGATGTAAAAGAAAATTAGAGACTTATCCTTTGGAAGAGTAAGGATGATTAGTATAACTAATAATCAGTGGAGATTACCCCACTGATTAAAGTTTCACCTTATTTCAAAAATGAAAGCTTACGAATGATAGGGAGACGACTTAACTCTTCTTTTCGAATGAGTTTGAAAGTGAAGAGAAGTACGATATAAACAATTGTTGTTAAAGTGATTTCCCATAATGTTTGTATGCCAAGGGAATGAGAGAAAATAATATATTTATGAAGATAAAAACCGAAGGCGCCTGCGATACCGATGGCAAGTCCGCCGAAAATATAGTCTTTTGCGTAAATGGTAAATGTAATCTTTTTTAAAACAGTAGCGTAGTGAAGAAATGTTACTGTTACAATATTTGCAGCAATAGCAAGTGCAACCCCCATCATTTGAAACTCTGGCCTTGATGCTAGTACAAAAATAACGATTAATTTCACGATGGCACCAATAAATGTATTCATCATTGCGGCTCTTGCTAAGTTTAAAGCTTGCAAAACAGAGGTAAGTGGACTTTGGAAATAATGAAATAAAAAGCAAGGCGCAAGAAGTTGAATGAATGCTGTTGCGCTGTCTGATCCATACATAAGAGTTAAAACAGGAGAAGCGAATACGTATAATATAACGACAGACCATCCGCCGGTAATTAATGAAATTCGAAGTGCTTGTTGTAAACGGTGCTCTACTAATTTATGTTGTCTTTTTGCCATTGCTTCACTAATAGAAGGAACGAGCGCTGTAGAGAGAGCGTATGTAATAAAGGCGGGTAGTGATAGGAGCGGGAATGCATAACCGTTTAATATACCGTATTGCTGGGTTGCAACAGAAGCAGCGACACCAGCGATTGCTAAGCTTTGCATAACGACAATAGGTTCAAAAAAATATGAAACGGAGCCGATTAAACGACTTCCTGTAGTTGGAAGGGCAATATCCATCAGAGAATAAAATGTCCCTTTGCTTTCCTTTACAGTAGTGAAAAATCCAGAGCGTATTGATAAATGTTTTTCTCGCTGAAATAACGTGAGTAAAAATAATAAGGATGCAACTTCACCGAGAACAGCTGATAACATAGCGCCGGCTGCAGCATATTCTATGCCGTAAGGTAAAAATAATTGAATGCATATAGCGATAATGGTAATGCGGACGACTTGTTCTAGAACTTGCGCATAAGCGCTAGGTTTCATGTTTTGTTTCCCTTGAAAGTAACCACGCAACACAGAAGAAACAGCAATAACAGGAACAACGGGCAAAATGGCCATTAATGGATAGTAGGTTCTTTCGTCGGTTAATAATGTTTTTGCTAAAATAGGTGTGAGGAACATAATTCCGATTGTTAAAATGATACTAATAACGGATGTAACAGCTAGTGATACGGTTAATATTTTTTTAACTCTTTGTTTATCGTTCACAGCTTCCGCTTCTGCTACAAATTTTGCGATTGCGACAGGAAGACCAATTTGTGTCAATGTAATTGCTAAAATGAATGTAGGAACGGCCATCATATAAAGACCAACGCCTTCTTCTCCTAAAATACGTGCCATTACTATGCGGTTGATAAAGCCGAGTATTTTTGTAATAAAGCCGGCTATCATTAAAATAAATGCGCCTTTTAAAAAGCTTTGTCTCGTCATGTTCTTCTCCTACCTTCTCAAAATCAATGGAATGATTTACAATAATTTATATGCACGTACGAGACAAGAATGACAAGCATTTAAGAGAGTGAAGTATGATAGTGCTCTTGAAAGTAGTTATTGCTGTCCATTAGAGCGGGATTAAAGCGACTTTTTCGTGCTGAAATAAGAAGGAGATGTTTATAGATGTTAGATAGAGAGGCTTTGGTAGAATCATACCGCGGACAGTTACAAGTCGTTTTAGAAAGTAAAGTAGAAGAGTTTCAAATGTTCGGTTACGACCGAGTGACAGATGATGACATTTGGAAGTTTCTTAAAGTGAAAAAGTGGAAGAAGATAGACAGCGATGTTAGATTGTATGAATTAGTTAATGACGTATTAACAGTAACAGCTAATGAATATATGACATATTTAACTGTTGAAGCTTACCAAGCGCCACTTTGGTCATTTGATGAGTACGAAAATAAATAACCGACTGCAATTGGTTTGTTCTTCCTTTTGCAGTATAATGATATGTATTGATAAAGAGGAAATAATTATGTCTAAGATTATATATAAAGGAGGTAGTGAAGAGGAAAATAAATGATGGAAGTGTAGGTAGTGTAAAAGCTTACCTATAGAGCTAGTGATGAACTAGCAAAAATTATAGAAAGGAAGTCTACTAACTAGGCGTATGCACACGTATAGCAGTGAATCGTAAGAGATTTATTGAAAGTGTTAGTAGCAGAAAGAGGGTACATATGGCAAAGCGTGGTACGAGAATTGCCGCCTTTTTCCTCATCGTCTTATTAATCGGTGGAGTAATTGGTGCGGCAGGAAAAGACATAGCAAAAGGAATTAGTCTAGGACTAGATCTTCGCGGTGGTTTTGAAATTCTGTATGAAGTAAAACCAGCCAAAAAAGGTGATAAAATCGATCGAGATGTACTTGTAAGTACAGTAGGTGCTCTTGAAAATCGTGTCAATGTTCTCGGTGTAAGTGAGCCGAACATTCAAATCGAAGGGCAAGATCGAATTCGTGTACAGCTTGCTGGTGTACAAGATCAGCAAAAAGCACGTGAAATGTTATCAACACAAGCGAAATTAACATTCCGTGATGTGGATGATAACCTTCTTATGGATGGAACGGATTTAAAAGGCGGCGGAGCGAAGCAAACATTTGATGATAAAGGTCGTCCAAGTGTTGGACTTACGTTAAAAAGCGCTGAAAAATTCCGTGGAGTAACAGAAAAGATTTCAAAAATGCCACCACCAACAAATTTAATGGTAATTTGGCTTGATTTTGAAGAAGGAAAAGATTCGTATAAAGCAGAATCAGCAAAACCGAATCCGAAGTTTTTATCAGCAGCAACAGTAGAACAAGTATTTAACCAAGCTGAAGTATCTATCGTAGGTGGAAACTTCACAGTTGAAAGTGCGAAAGAACTTTCATCTTTATTAAATGCAGGTGCACTTCCTGTTGATTTAAAAGAAATGTATTCAACATCTGTTGGAGCGAAATTTGGTCAACAAGCATTAGAGCAAACGATTTTCGCTAGTGCGATTGGTATCGCTCTTATTTTCTTATTTATGCTTGTATTCTACCGTTTACCAGGACTTGTAGCGGTTATTATGTTAGGTTTATACATTTTTGTTACATTACTTGTCTTTAACTGGATGCATGCAGTTCTTACGTTGCCAGGTATTGCGGCGTTAGTGCTCGGAGTAGGTATCGCAGTTGATGCGAATATTATTACGTACGAGAGACTGAAAGAAGAGCTGAAAATCGGTAAGTCAATGATGTCGGCATTCCGTGCTGGTAACCATCGTTCATTAGCAACAATTCTAGATGCAAACGTTACGACTCTTGCAGCAGCTGGTGTGTTATTCGTTTATGGTAATAGCTCTGTAAAAGGATTTGCAACAAGTTTAATCGTAAGTATTTTAGTTGGTTTTATTACGAACGTATTCGGTACTCGTTTCTTACTAGGTCTACTTGTAAAGAGCCGTTACTTTGATAAAAAACCAGGATATTTTGGTGTGAAACAAAAGGATATTATTCCATTAACAAAAGGTGTAGTACATCCGCCAACGAGATTTGATCGTATTAATTTCGTAAATATCGGTCATAAATTCCTTATTTTCTCGATTGTAGTTGTAATTGCAGGAGCAATTATCTTACCAATTTTCAAATTGAACCTTGGTATTGACTTTGCGAGTGGTACACGTATCGACTTGCAATCAAAACAAGCCGTTACTGTGTCTGATGTTCATAAAGATTTTAAAGAATTGAACATTGATGTGAAGGAAGAAAATATTGTACCGACTGGAGATGACAATAAAGGTTTCGCAGTTCGTACATTAGGTGTTTTATCAAAAGATGAAATTGCGAAAACAAAAACATTCTTCCACGATAAATATGGTACAGATCCAAACGTAAGTACAGTTTCACCGACAATCGGTAAAGAAATTGCACGAAATGCATTTATCGCAGTACTGATTGCTTCTGCGGTTATCATTTTATACGTAAGTATTCGTTTCCGCTTTACGTATGCGTTATCTGCAGTACTTGCATTATTACATGACGCATTCGTTATGATTGTTATGTTTAGTATTTTCCAACTAGAGGTAGACTTAACGTTTATTGCTGCAGTACTAACAATCATCGGTTATTCTATTAATGACTCGATTGTTACATTTGATAGAAACCGTGAATTATACAAACAGAAAAAACGAGTGCGCGATATAAAAGATCTAGAAGAAATCGTAAATGCAAGTATTCGCCAAACGCTTGGTCGTTCGATTAACACCGTATTAACAGTGTTATTCCCAGTAATTGCACTGCTTATCTTCGGTAGTGAGTCACTACGTAACTTCTCGTTTGCGTTACTTGTTGGATTAATTGTAGGTACGTACTCTTCTGTTTTCGTTGCCTCTCAAATTTGGTTAATGCTTGAAAACCGTCGTTTGAAAAAGGGAAAAAACAAGAAGAAGGTTGAGAAAGTAGAATCTGAACCGCAAGTATAGAAAAGATGATGTCTCTTTATGAGGCATCTCTTTTTTCGTTTGTGGATACAATAAGATAGCAACTTTTTAACAGAAAGAAGATGGAAGAAAGTGGTGGTGTTATCGCTGTTTTTGTTAAAATAAAAAGATAGGTTAAGAAAAGAAGGGATTTTAATTATGGAAAAAGATGAACGTTTTAAACAGGCCGAGTTTGGTGCTATTGTCGGGATCGTTGGTAATATTATATTAGCGATTGTAAAGGCGGTAATTGGTTATATTGGGAACAGTAAAGCGCTATTAGCGGATGCCGTGCATTCTGCATCAGATGTAATAGGTTCGCTAGCTGTACTTTTTGGATTGCGAGCAGCAAAGCAGCCACCTGATGAGGATCATCCGTATGGTCATGGTAAAGCGGAATCGATTTCAGCGATTATTGTTGCGGTATTATTATTTATTGTGGGACTTGAAATCGCGATTTCGTCTATAAAAGCTTTTTCGCAAGAACTAGAACCGCCGAAAGGAATTACGATATTTGCTGTTGTTCTTTCAATCGTCGTGAAAGAAGGAATGTTTCAATATAAATTCCGATTAGGTAAAAGAGTAAACAGTGATGCAATTATTGCAAATGCATATGAGCACCGTTCGGATGTATTTTCTTCAATTGCAGCTTTAATCGGTATTTGTGCAGCTATAATAGGTGGTAAGCTTGGTATAGACTGGCTTGTATACGCTGATTCAATTGCGGGATTAGTTGTTTCACTTCTTGTTGTAAAAATGGCATGGAGCATTGGAGCGGAAGCAATTCATGCAACGCTTGACCATGTTCTTCATGAGGAGGATGTTATTCCGCTTAGAGAAGCAGTTCTTCAAGTAGATGGTGTGAAAAAAATTGGTTCTTTATATGCACGGGAGCATGGTCATTATGTTATTGTCGATATTAAAGTGTCCGTAGATCCATACATTACTGTAGAAGAAGGACACCGTATTGGAAAACATGTGAAAGAAATACTTATGAAACAAGATAATGTACAAAATGTATTCGTACATATAAATCCGTATTCTCCAAATTAAACATCATTAACATTTTAGTATATAGATATTGCATCGTAGTTTGCATTATATTGTCACCCCTTAATCTGTCTTGTATAATGAACAGGTTAAGGGGTGATTTCGTGTTACAACCGAAGACGCGTTGGAAAGAAAAAGAATATAATGACGAGCGAGTGAGTGAATTAGCAAGTAAATTACAGTTATCGCCACTTGTCGTTTCGTTATTCCTCGGTAGAGGACTCGATACAGAAGATAAGATTTTAGATTTTTTAAATACAGAAAATCAAGAATTTCATGATCCATTTTTATTAGAAGGAATGGATAGAACGGTAGAACGTGTAAATAAGGCGATTCAAAATGGAGAGCAAATATTAATATTTGGTGATTACGATGCGGACGGAGTAAGTAGTACGACAGTTTTATATCTTGCTCTTCAAGAATTAGGTGCAGAAGTAGAATTTTACATTCCAAATCGTTTTACAGAAGGGTATGGACCGAACGAAGAAGCATTTCGTTGGGCGCATAGCGCAGGGTTCTCGCTAATTATTACTGTCGATACTGGTATTGCAGCGGTACATGAAGCGAATGTAGCGAAAGAGCTTGGAATAGATCTAATTATTACAGATCACCATGAGCCACCGCCAGAATTGCCAGAAGCACTTGCGATTATACATCCGAAATTAGATGGCGGTGTATATCCGTTTCACTATTTAGCTGGTGTAGGTGTTGCGTTTAAAGTTGCGCATGCACTATTAGGCCGTGTACCAGAACATTTATTAGAGATCGCAGTAATTGGTACAGTAGCCGATTTAGTATCACTTCATGGTGAAAATAGGTTGCTAGTGAAACGCGGTTTAAAACATATGCGTATGACGAGAAATATTGGTTTGAAGGCATTGTTTAAAGTTGCTAACGTTTCGCAAAGTGAAATTACCGAAGAGAGTATTGGTTTCTCAATTGCACCTCGTATTAATGCGGTTGGGCGTTTAGAAGATGCTGCGCCGGCTGTACACCTTTTATTATCAGATGATCCAGAGGAAGCGAAAGAGCTAGCTGAAGAAATTGATGAGCTGAACAAACTGCGAAAAGATATTGTAAAGCAAATTACAGAAGAGGCTATCGCTGAAGTGGAAAATAACTTCCCACCAGAAGAAAATAAAGTATTAGTACTTGCGAAAGAAGGCTGGAACCCAGGGGTAATTGGAATTGTTGCTTCGAAATTAGTTGAACGTTTTTATCGTCCGACGATTGTATTAAGCATTGATCCTATAAAAGAAACAGCAAAAGGCTCAGCACGTAGTATTGCAGGATTTGATTTGTTTGCAAATTTATCAGATTGTAGAGAGTTATTACCACACTTCGGAGGGCATCCGATGGCAGCGGGAATGACGCTACATATGAATGATGTAGATGAATTACGTCGCCGCTTAAATGAACAAGCAGATGCAATTTTAACAGAAGAAGATTTTATTCCAATTACAGCAGTTGATGTTTTTTGTAAAGTAGAGGATGTAACGCTAGCGGCAATTGAAGATATGCAAAAACTAGCCCCGTTTGGTGTTGGAAATCCGAAACCACGTATTGCAGTAAAAGATGCAGAGTTAGAAAGCATTCGCGCAATCGGATCAGATGGCTCTCATTTAAAAATGGCTCTTCGTGATGGACAAGCAACACTGGATACAATTGGATTTGGCTTTGGTGCATATGCGAAAGAAATCTCTCCAGTTGCAAAAGTATCTGTAATAGGAGAAGCGTCTATTAATGAATGGAATAACTTTAAGAAGCCACAACTAATGGTACAAGATATTGCTGTAGAGGCGTGGCAATTATTTGATTGGCGTAGTATGCGTAATGCAGAAGCAAATTTAGCAGAACTTCCGAAAGAAAAAATAACAATGGTGTATTTTTCTGAAGAGGTATTGAATAAATTTTCTTTAGAGAGCTATAAAGAAAAGCTCATGCATGCTTCAGAAGTAACGCATTTAGATGATCAATATATCGTGTTACTTGATTTACCAAAAGGAACAGATGAATTACGTGAGCTATTTAAGGTAGGATTCCCAGCGCGAATTTATACGCTATTTTATCAAGAGAATAACCACTTATTTAGTACAGTTCCGACGAGAGAACACTTTAAATGGTACTATTCTTTCTTAAGCCAAAAAACACCATTTTCTTTAAGACAATATGGAGAACAACTATGTCGTCATAAAGGTTGGTCAAAAGATACAGTAAATTTCATGACACAGGTGTTTTTTGAGTTAGAATTTGTTACAATAAAAGATGGCGTCATTTTTATGGCAGACAAAAAACAAAAGCGTGATTTAATTGAATCGAACACATATCGTGAGAAAATGAACCACTTACAATTAGAAAAAGAATTGGTTTATAGCACATATCAGCAACTATATACATGGTTTGAAACGATTCGTAATCATAAAGAAGTAGAACAGTTAGGGTAAAGGATTTGTATTTACAAACCTTTTAGATCTGAGGAGGATTCAGAAATATGGATTTCAAGCAACATATCGCAATTGTACCGGATTATCCGAAAGAAGGTATTGTGTTTAAAGACATTACACCTTTAATGAATGACGGTAAAGCATACAAAGCAGCAACAGACGCAATCGTTGAGTACGCAAAAGAAAGAGATATCGATGTTGTAGTAGGACCAGAAGCTCGTGGTTTCATTATCGGTTGCCCAGTTTCTTATGCGTTAGAAGTAGGATTTGCGCCAGTTCGTAAATTAGGAAAATTACCACGTGAAGTAATTACAGTTGACTACGGTAAAGAATATGGTAAAGACGTTTTAACAATCCATAAAGATGCAATTAAGCCAGGTCAACGCGTATTAATTACAGATGATCTATTAGCTACAGGTGGAACAATCGAAGCGACAATTAAGTTAGTTGAAGAGCTAGGCGGAGTTGTAGCAGGAATTGCATTCTTAGTAGAACTTACTTACTTAGATGGTCGTAAAATGTTAGATGGTTACGATGTATTAGTATTAGAAAAATACTAATCACTATATAGGTAAAACTACGGTGATAAAAAGTACCCGTGAATCTCTTGGAGAGGAGCGGGTACTTTTGTATAATTGAACAAAAAATTATGGTGAAATGTCAGTAAAATCTTTTCCTTTTCACAATTCACAATCATTGGGTTATAATGATAGAATATAATTTATTCTATTAAATAAAGATAAAGTCAATTTTCAATAAAAGGTGATTCGATGGCAAATGAGCAGGTACTAACAGCTGAACAGGTACTCGAGAAAGCAAGTCAATATTTAGCGGATGAAGATATTGAGCTAGTGGCACGTGCCTATGAATATGCACGTGATGCGCATAGCGAACAATATAGAAAATCGGGTGAACCGTATATTATTCATCCGATTCAAGTTGCAGGTATTTTAGTTGATTTACACATGGATCCAGCTACGGTATCAGCAGGTTTCTTACATGATGTAGTGGAAGATACAGAGATTACATTAGAAGATATTGAACGGGAATTTAACAAAGAAATTGCTATGCTTGTTGATGGCGTTACAAAGCTTGGGAAGATCAAATATAAATCTCACGAACAACAACAAGCAGAAAACCATCGCAAAATGTTTATTGCAATGGCTCAAGATATTCGAGTTATTTTAATTAAACTAGCTGATCGTCTTCATAACATGCGTACATTGAAACATTTGCCTCAAGAGAAGCAGCGTCGCATAGCGAATGAAACGTTAGAAATCTTTGCACCTTTGGCACATAGACTCGGAATTAGTACTATTAAATGGGAGCTAGAGGATACGTCACTTCGCTATTTAAATCCACAACAATATTATCGTATTGTAAATTTAATGAAGCGTAAACGTGCAGAACGTGAAGAATATTTAGACGAAGTAATGACTGGTATTCGTGAGAAATTAAAAGAAGTTGCAATTCAACCTGAGATTTCTGGAAGACCGAAACATATTTACAGTATTTATCGTAAAATGGCACTGCAAAATAAGCAGTTCAATGAAATTTACGATTTATTAGCTGTACGTGTCGTTGTAAATAGTATTAAAGATTGTTATGCGGTGCTTGGAATTATTCATACGTGCTGGAAGCCGATGCCAGGTCGTTTTAAAGATTATATTGCAATGCCAAAAGCAAATCTATATCAATCTCTTCATACGACTGTAATTGGACCGAAAGGTGATCCACTTGAAGTGCAAATTCGTACGAAAGAAATGCACGAAATTGCAGAATTTGGGATCGCGGCACACTGGGCATACAAAGAAGGAAAAACAGCAGAAACAACAGGTACATTAGAGAAGAAACTCACATGGTTCCGTCAAATATTAGAATGGCAAAATGAAGCTTCTAATGCAGAAGAATTTATGGAGTCATTAAAAATTGATTTATTCTCTGACATGGTATTCGTCTTTACACCGAAAGGCGATGTAATGGAATTACCACTTGGATCTGTTCCAATTGATTTCGCGTATCGTGTCCATTCGGAAATTGGGAATAAAACAATTGGTGCAAAAGTAAACGGGAAAATGGTGACGCTGGATTATAAATTAAAAACAGGCGACATCATTGAAATTTTAACGTCGAAACATTCATATGGCCCAAGCCAGGATTGGGTAAAACTTGCTCAAACATCTCATGCGAAAAATAAAATTCGTCAATTCTTTAAGAAACAACGTAGAGACGAAAATATTGAAAAAGGCCGTGAACTTGTTGAAAAGGAAGTACGTGGTCTAGAGTATGAGATGAAAGAAGTATTGGCGCCGGATAACTTAAAACGCGTCGCTGAGAAATTTAACTTTGCAAATGAAGAAGATATGTTTGCAGCAGTTGGATATAGCGGAATTACAGCTTCGCAAATTGTTACGCGACTAACGGACAAGTTCCGCAAACAACGCGAAGAAGAAGAAATTGTTGAAGTTAAAGAAGTCCGTAAACCGATGAAAATTCGAAAATGGGATTCTGGTGTAAAGGTAAGCGGTGCTGATAATTTATTAATCCGTTTATCGAAATGCTGTAACCCAGTTCCGGGCGATGATATCGTTGGGTATATTACGAAAGGCCGAGGTGTATCAATTCACCGCCGTGATTGTGTAAATGTTCATACAGAAGAAGCTGTAGAACGATTATTAGAGGTAGAGTGGGAAGGTAGCCCTGAAAAAGAAATTGAGTATAACGTTGATATTGAAATTTCAGGTTACGATCGCCGCGGTTTATTAAATGAAGTACTGCAAGCTGTTACAGAGACGAAAACATACATTTCAGCTGTTTCTGGTAGAAGTGACCGTAATAAGATGGCAACAATTAATATGTCAATCTCGATTCGTAACTTACAACACTTGAAAAAAGTAGTAGAACGCATTAAACGCGTTCCAGAAATTTATGCAGTACGACGCATGATGCATTAATAGGGAGTGTAGAAAGATGAGAGTTGTTTTACAACGATCAAAGAAAGCGTCTGTCACAGTAGACGGTGAGATCGTAGGACAAATTCCGTTCGGTTTAACATTACTAGTTGGCATTACGCACGAAGATACAGAAAAAGATGCAACTTACATTGCGGAAAAAATTGCAAACTTACGTATTTTTGAAGATGAGAGCGGAAAGATGAATCATTCTGTACTTGATGTAGAAGGACAAGTTCTATCTATTTCGCAATTCACATTATACGGAGATTGCCGCAAGGGCAGACGTCCAAACTTTATGGATGCTGCGAAACCTGATTATGCAGAGCGTTTATACGATTTCTTTAATGAAGAAGTTCGTAAACAAGGATTACATGTGGAAACAGGGAAGTTTGGAGCAATGATGGACGTTTCTTTAATCAATGATGGTCCGGTGACCTTAATTGTAGAAAGTAAATAGTGTTCATAAAAAAGAGAGGGTTATATAATCCTCTCTTTTTTATACATTGTTGTATGTTTTGTTCATTTATTTGGAATCAATAGCAGTTTCGGTTATGTATAACTCTCTCATCAATATGGAACAATAAAAAGTAAAACATCCATATTGAATGTGAGGGATATACGTATGCGTATGAATGAAAAAGGGCATTCTGTTACAAATGGTGCAAATCAACTGTTTAACGTGAATTTTCATGATTTTATTTCAAAAGAGCAAAACAATACTTCAATGGAGCTTGCTTCGGAGTTTGGGATTTCTCTTCAAGATGTAAAGCGTTTAAAGAAGCAGATTGAACGTTCTTAGAGCACTTGACAATCCTACTTAACAAACGTATAGTAATTTTATATTTACATATGAATATAACCGTTGATAGAGAAGAGTAAATGAGACACACATGGAAAGAGAAGGAATGTCTTAGGCTGAAAACATTTCTGCATGATGACTGATTGAATGACACTCTAGAGGTTTCAACTTGAACGGCATATATGCTTAGTAGGGATGAACGCATATTTAAGCGTTATTAAAAAAGTGGAAGCATACGTGCTTCAATTAGGGTGGCACCACGGGTATAATACTCTCGTCCCTACTGTTTAAACAGTAGAGGCGGGAGTTTTTTTATTTTTATTAAGATTAAAACAATTTGAGGAGGAACTGAATATGTCTATTCAAATCCCACGCGGAACGCAAGATATTCTTCCAGGCACTGTTGAGTTATGGCAGTATATCGAAGGGCAAGCACGCGAAATTTGCCGTCGTTACAATTATAAAGAAATTCGTACACCAATTTTTGAACACACTGAGCTATTTTTACGCGGTGTTGGTGATACGACAGATATCGTACAAAAAGAAATGTACTCATTCCAAGATCGTGGAGAGCGTAGCTTAACATTACGTCCAGAAGGTACTGCACCTGTTGTACGTTCTTACGTTGAAAATAAAATGTTTGGTGATGCGACACAACCAACGAAATTATACTATATCGGTCAAATGTTCCGTTATGAAAGACCACAAGCAGGTCGCTATCGTCAATTCGTACAATTCGGTATCGAAGCAATCGGCAGTAATGACCCTGCAATTGATGCAGAAGTAATTGCACTTGCTGTTGAATTTTACCGCGGCATGGGCTTAAAAAATATTAAAGTTGTATTAAACAGTTTAGGTGACGCAGCGAGCCGTCAAGCACACCGTGATGCATTAATCGCACACTTTGAGCCACGTATCGGCGAATTCTGTTCTGACTGTCAATCTCGCTTAGAAAAGAACCCACTTCGAATTTTAGACTGTAAGAAAGACCGTAACCATGAATTAATGGGAACAGCACCATCTATTACAGAATACTTAAACGAAGATTCAGCAGTATACTATGACAAAGTTCAAGAACTATTAACGATGATGGATGTTCCATTTGAAAAAGATCCGAACTTAGTGCGTGGTTTAGACTACTATCAACACACTGTTTTTGAAATTATGAGTGAGGCAGAAGGTTTCGGTGCGATCACTACATTAAGCGGTGGTGGCCGTTATAACGGACTTGTACAAGAAATCGGTGGACCAGAAATGCCAGGTATCGGTTTTGCAATGAGTATTGAACGTTTAATTATGGCGCTAAAAGCTGAAAACATTGAATTACCACTTGAACATAGCATTGATTGTTACGTTGTAGCGCTTGGCGAAAAAGCGAAAGACCATGCTGCAAAAGTTGCGTTCGATCTTCGTAAAGCTGGATTGTCAGTTGAAAAAGATTATTTAGATCGCAAAATGAAAGCACAATTTAAATCAGCAGATCGTCTAAAGGCGAAATTTGTAGCTGTATTAGGAGAAGATGAGCTAGATAAAGGCATCATTAACTTAAAAGATATGGCAACAGGTGAACAAGAAGAAGTAGCGTTAGATGTATTTGCTTCATACGTAGCAGAGAAATTAATATAGGGGGAACTTACAGTGGCTGAAAGAACACATGCATGTGGAAAAGTAACAGTAGAAGCTGTTGGACAAACAGTTCAATTAAAAGGTTGGGTACAAAAACGCCGTGACTTAGGTGGATTAATCTTTATCGATTTACGTGACCGTACAGGTATCGTACAAGTTGTATTTAACCCAGAAACATCAAAAGAAGCGTTAGAAGTAGCAGAAACAATTCGTAGCGAATACGTATTACACGTAGAAGGTACAGTTGTTGAACGTGGTGAAGGCGCAATTAATGACAATATGGCAACTGGTCGTATTGAAGTACAAGCAACAAAAGTAAATGTACTAAATGCAGCGAAAACAACGCCAATTATCATTGCTGATGATACAGATGCATCAGAAGATGTGCGTTTAAAATATCGTTATTTAGACTTACGTCGTCCTGTAATGTTCAACACATTCAAAATGCGTCACGATGTAACAAAAACAATTCGTAACTTCTTAGATACAGAAGAGTTCTTAGAAGTAGAAACACCAATTTTAACGAAAAGCACGCCAGAAGGAGCTCGTGACTATTTAGTGCCAAGTCGTGTACATGATGGTGAATTCTATGCATTACCACAGTCACCACAGTTATTTAAACAGCTTCTTATGGTCGGCGGATTTGAGCGTTACTATCAAGTAGCACGTTGTTTCCGTGATGAAGATTTACGTGCGGATCGTCAACCAGAATTCACGCAAATCGATATCGAAGCTTCATTCTTAACACAAGATGAAATTTTAGATATGATGGAGCGTATGATGACGAAAGTTATGAAGGATGCAAAAGGTGTAGAAGTGAGTGCACCATTCCCTCGTATGAAATATGCTGATGCAATGGCTCGCTACGGTTCTGATAAGCCAGATACACGCTTTGAAATGGAACTAACAGACTTATCTGAGTTTGCAGCAGATTGTGGCTTTAAAGTGTTTACAAGTGCTGTAGAAAGCGGCGGACAAGTAAAAGCAATTAATGCAAAAGGTGCTGCAAGTAAATATTCTCGTAAAGACATCGATGCATTAACTGAATTCGTGAAAGTATACGGTGCAAAAGGTCTAGCTTGGCTTAAAGTTGAAGAAGACGGCCTAAAAGGACCGATTGCGAAATTCTTCGGTGAAGAAGATGCAAATGTGTTAATGAGCACATTAGAAGCTACTGCTGGCGACTTATTACTATTCGTAGCAGATAAGAAGAGCGTTGTTGCAGATAGCTTAGGCGCACTTCGTTTACGTCTAGGTAAAGAGCTTGAGTTAATTGATGAAAGTAAATTTAACTTCCTATGGGTAACTGATTGGCCACTACTTGAGTACGATGAAGATGCAGATCGTTACTTCGCAGCTCACCACCCATTCACAATGCCATTCCGTGAAGACGTTGAGTTACTAGAAACAGCACCAGAAAAAGCACGTGCACAAGCATATGACCTTGTATTAAACGGTTATGAGCTTGGTGGTGGATCACTTCGTATTTACGAGCGTGACGTACAAGAAAAAATGTTCAAAGCACTTGGATTCTCACAAGAAGAAGCGCAAGAGCAATTCGGATTCTTATTAGAAGCATTCGAATACGGTACACCACCACACGGCGGAATCGCATTAGGTTTAGATCGTCTTGTTATGTTACTTGCAGGCCGTACGAACCTTCGTGATACAATTGCATTCCCGAAAACAGCAAGCGCAAGCTGCTTATTAACAGAAGCTCCAAGCCCAGTTGCAGAAGCGCAGCTTGAAGAACTGAACTTAAAATTAAGCTTGAAAGAAGAGAAGTAAGAATAGGGTCTAGATGGTTATACTATAACCGTCTAGACTTTTTTTGAGAGGTTGTTTAAAAAGTCCGGTTTAGATAACTGTCGCATCTCATCGTTGCTTCGCCAGTCCGGTGCTCGAGTAGTGTTTCTACACTGCGCTCCTCCTGGCTTCAGCGCCTCGATCTGCTCGGTTCTCTAAATCCTCTTTTTTAAACGTGTATTTAGGAAGAAATAAAATTCTGGTCTATGTTTTCATTCTCGAAATATGTATTTTTAGGAATTCTATAACTTTTTCTATACAAATAGTCGGAAAAACGCTAGAATACATGGTAGACCATTTTTGTAATAGGAGTGTAGAGCTGAATGTTACATCAATTTTCACGTAATGAATTAGCCTTCGGTAAAGAAGGACTTGAAATATTAAAAAATAGTACAGTCGGTATTTTAGGAATTGGCGGTGTAGGTTCTTTTGCAGCTGAAGCGTTAGCACGTTCTGGCGTAGGACGTCTCGTATTAGTTGATAAAGACGTTGTAGATATTACAAACGTAAACCGTCAAATTCACGCTTTAGTATCTACTGTAGGACGTTCAAAAGTAGAATTAATGAAAGAGCGTATCGCGGACATTAACCCAGAGTGTGAAGTAATTGGACTAGAAATGTTTTATACAGATGAAACATATGAAGAGTTCTTTAAGTACGGTTTAGACTTTGTAGTGGATGCATCTGATACGATTACGTTCAAAATTCATTTAATTAAACAATGTTTACGTCGTAAAATTAAAATTATCTCAAGTATGGGTGCAGCGAATAAAATGGACCCAACTCGTTTCCGTATTGCGGACATCTCTAAAACACATACAGATCCAATTGCGAAAGTCATTCGTACGAAGCTTCGTAAAGAGGGTATTAAAAAAGGTGTAAAAGTTGTCTTCTCTGACGAAAACCCAATCGTAATTCGTGAAGAAGTACGTAAAGAAATTGTACCAGACGAGAATGCAAAAATTCGTAAGGCGAAATTACCGCCTTCATCAAATGCATTCGTACCATCTGTGGCAGGCTTAATTATGGCAAGTCACGTTGTACGTGAACGCATTAAAAACGTAGAAGTGAAACGTGTAGGGCAAGAATAAAAGAAAAGCATATATCCATTTTGGATATATGCTTTTTTATATGTATTAAAGAAATGTGAATATTTGCATCACTACTAGTTCAAATGTAAGTAAGGTTAGTAAGCAATAATCATATTTATCTGATTTATAGGCGGATGTCTTTTTTAGACTGTTAATGGTGAAAAGAGCTAAAGTTAGGACGAGAAGGCCAAGAGTTATTTTGAAGATTATTAATGAAATAGCAACCATCTCCCTTTAAAGGTATATGTTTATAATAATATTTTAGTAAAAAATATCCAATCCGTTTTAGGAGTTTCCTTGTATGACAAGGAGGAATGTTATTGTCAATCTTTGTCGCTAAATCGATATCCTTTATTGAATCGTTGATATATTGTAAGTTGTGATAGATATATTTGAAAAATCGTTGATATATTGCAAGTTGTGATAGATATATTTGAAAAATCGTTGATATATTGCAAGTTGTGATAGATATATTCGAAAAATCGTTGATATATTGCAAGTTGTGATAGATATATTCGAAAAACCGTTAATATAATTTCATTTACCGATATCTATATATGGTTCACCGAAAACAAACAGGGATGTCACTCAGTTAAAAAAGTGACATCCCTGTTTTTAATTCTCTGCAGAATAAATAATATCTAAATTCCCATTTTGATCGGTTTTGAAAATCGGGGCAATTTGCTCTTCTTGCTCTTCGACTGAAACAAGTTTTCGAGCACGATCCATAATTCGAACAAGCATCGCGTAATCTTCTTCGATTGCTTGTTGTTTTTTTGTGAGTACCGCTAATTTCGTTTCAAGTTCATGATTCGTTTTTTGCAGAGAGGTGAGTTGAGCTTGTAATACATCATTTTCAGTTTGCAACTTTGCAAGTGAAGGATTGTTATGTTCTAAATTTTGTAAAAATGAAATGACATTTTGCATTGTAAGATCTTGTTTACTTGGCGTAATATCTTCTGAAAAATCGGCGTCAATTACGAGTTGTTTCGTTTTCGTGAACCGATTTTTTTCTATATTAGCTTCAGAACGTTTTAATTCTTTACGTTGTTTTTTTGCAAGCTGCACCGCATCTTCGTAATTCGGTCTTACTTCAGCATTCCATCTAAAGCCGCAAGCTGCTGAAGTCCGGTTCAACGCATCGCCAACTTCATCAAATGCTTTTATTTGTGTACTTCCGCTGCGAATATGTCGTAAAACAGTTTCTGCTAAAAGGAGATCATCTTCTTTTGTCCATGCATCTTGACGTGTTTTCATAAGCGAAGCCTCCATAATGGTGACGTTTTCGTTTATGTTACCCTTTATTTTTCGTTTTATTCGAAGTTTGTAATCTTTCATAAACAGTAGAAAGTGCTTGCTCAAATTTTCCTGTCGTTTTCGGTTTATAATATTGCTTGCTTTTTATTTTATCAGGTAAGTATTGTTGCCTTACCCAGCCGTTTGGATGGTCGTGCGGATATAAATATCCAATGCCTCTTCCAAGTGATTCTGCGCCTTTGTAATGACTATCTTTTAAATGGCTTGGAATGTCACCTGTTTGACCGTTGCGTAAATCGTGTAATGCAGCATCAAGTGCTTTATAAGCTGAATTTGATTTTGGTGATAAGCATAGCTCGATAACGGCATTTGCAAGTGGGATGCGTGCTTCTGGGAATCCAACTCGTTCAGCTGATTCAATTGCAGCTAGTGTACGTGGTCCAGCTTGTGGGCTAGCAAGTCCAATATCTTCATAAGCCATAATAAGAAGGCGTCTGCCAATGCTTTGTAAATCACCTGCTTCAATAAGGCGTGCTAAATAATGGAGTGCTGCATTTACATCACTTCCGCGCACTGATTTTTGAAATGCTGATAATACATCATAATGAGCATCGCCGCCTTTGTCGTGGACGAAGCTCTTCTTTTGTAAGCATTCTTCTGCAATCTCGAGTGTGATTTCAGCCGCTTGATCGTCTGTAGTAAAGCTAGATAATACAGCAAGCTCAAGTGCGTTATAAGCGGAACGCATATCACCACCAGAGGCGTTTGCAAAGTGATGTAGTGCTTCATCTGTTACCGTTACTGCATATTCTCCAAGCCCTTTTTCTTTATCTTCTAAAGCTCTTTTTAACCCAATTAAAATATCTTCTTCTGTTAGTGCGTGTAATTCGAAAATTTGACACCTGCTTCGAATAGCGGAGTTTATTGCATGGAATGGATTACTTGTCGTAGCACCAATTAAAGTAAGAAGTCCGCTTTCTAAGTGAGGTAATAGAAAGTCTTGCTTTGCTTTATCTAGACGGTGAACTTCATCTAAAATTAAAACGAGGTGTCGATGCATCTTCGCTTCTTGTACGACAACTTCCATATCTTTTTTATTGTGAGTAACAGCGTTCAATAGACGAAACGGGGTACCGGTACTTCCTGCAATTGCACTGGCAATGGATGTTTTTCCTGTACCTGGAGGACCGTATAAAATCATAGATTGAAAATGATTGGCTTGGACCATTCGCCATAAAATCTTTCCTTCACCAACTAAATGTTGTTGCCCAATAATTTCTTGAATATTTGTAGGGCGCATTCGATGTGCGAGTGGTTGTTTCATTTGGACCGTCTCCCTTAATATATAATCTCGTTCTATCGTATCATTTTTTTCTACGGAATTTGAAATAGGATGCTGTTTTATGGGAAAAATGAAGGTTAATATTTTCATTTTTCTTTCAATTGTAATAATTTCCGAGTTTTTCAATGTGATTTTATGTTATCATTTTGATACACAAGTTGAAATTTCTTATAATACTATATTATGCTATAATTTCATAGGATTTTAAATTGTGTTCTTTTTATAAATAAGATATAACCAATAGAAGTGAAAATTTGAAAAGAGGTGCAAAATAGATGAAGATTTCAACAAAAGGCCGCTATGGCTTAACAATTATGATTGATCTTGCAAAAAAGTTTGGTGAAGGTCCGATTTCATTAAAATCAATTGCGCAGGCGCATGACTTATCCGAGCATTACTTAGAGCAATTAATTTCACCACTTCGTAACGCTCGTCTTGTAAAAAGTACGCGCGGGGCATACGGCGGATATGTATTATCTGATCAACCGGCTAACATTACAGCTGGGGATGTAATCCGTGTATTAGAGGGACCGATTAGTGTTGTAGAAATGATAGAAGAAGAAGAGCCAGCACAGCGCCAGTTATGGATGCGTGTTCGTGATGCGGTGCAAGAAGTGTTAGATAGTACAACGTTAGAAGATTTAGTACGTTATGAGGAAGAAAATCACGGGGGCTATATGTTTTACATTTAATTCCTTGTGAAACGATTTGGAAAGAAGGAGATTTAATGGAACGCATTTACTTAGATCATGCTGCGACATCTCCGACTCACCCAGAAGTGGTCGAAAAGATGATTCCATATATGACAGAAATATTCGGGAACCCGTCTAGTATTCACTTTTATGGACGTCAAACTCGCCATGCAGTAGATGAGGCGAGACGAGTGTGTGCACGCAGCATTCATGCGAATCCGAATGAAATTATATTTACGAGCGGTGGTACAGAAGCTGATAATTTAGCGCTTATCGGTGTAGCACGTGCGAACCGTCATAAAGGTAACCACATAATAACGACGCAAATTGAACATCATGCGATTTTGCATACGTGCGAATTGTTAGAGCGTGAAGGGTTTGAAGTGACATATTTACCTGTCGATGAAACAGGGCTTATTCAAGTTTCTGACATACAAAAGGCATTAACAGAAGAGACGATTCTTGTATCTGTTATGTTTGGGAATAATGAAGTAGGGACAATGCAACCAATTGTGGAAATAGGAAAGTTGCTAAAAGATCATCAAGCTTATTTCCATACAGATGCGGTACAAGCTTACGGTTTAGTAGAAATTAATGTGAAAGAGTTTGGAATTGATTTATTATCAATTTCAGCTCATAAAATTAATGGGCCAAAAGGTGTAGGGTTCTTATACGCTGGTGCAAATGTGAAATTTGAACCGTTATTAATAGGCGGAGAGCAAGAAAGAAAACGCCGTGCTGGTACGGAAAATGTGCCTAGTATTGCTGGGCTTCAGCATGCAATTCTTATAGCTGAAAAAACTCGTGAGCAAAAAAATGCCCAATATGAAGAGTTTAAAGATATAATGGTATCTGTCTTCAAAAATGAAGGCATTACTTTCGAGGTAAACGGAAACTTAGAACATCGCTTACCGCATGTACTTAATGTAAGTTTTACAGGAATGAACATTGAACCATTTCTTGTGAACTTAGACCTTGCTGGCATTGCAGTATCAAGCGGTTCTGCTTGTACAGCTGGTTCGATTGATCCATCACATGTATTAGTAGCGATGTTTGGAAAAGACTCCGATCAAATACGTTCATCCGTACGCTTTAGTTTTGGACTTGGAAATACGAAAGAGCAAATTGAAAAAGCGGCGTACGAAACAGTGAAAATCGTGAAGCGATTAACACAAAATTAGCATGGGAGGTGACATGATGAACAAACTACCTCACGAAACACGCGTTGTCATCGGAATGTCCGGTGGCGTCGATTCATCTGTAGCAGCACTTTTATTAAAAGAGCAAGGTTATGATGTAATCGGAATTTTTATGAAAAACTGGGATGATACAGATGAGAATGGTGTCTGCACAGCAACAGAAGATTACAATGATGTAATTGAAGTGTGTAACCAAATTGGTATTCCGTATTATGCAGTAAACTTTGAAAAACAATACTGGGATAAAGTATTTACGTACTTCTTAGATGAGTATCGAGCTGGTCGTACACCAAACCCAGATGTAATGTGTAATAAAGAAATTAAATTTAAAGCATTTTTAGAGCATGCAATTGCGCTTGGTGCGGATTATGTGGCAACAGGCCATTATGCACGCGTTGCTTATATGGACGGCGAATATAAAATGCTTCGCGGCGTTGATGACAATAAAGATCAAACATATTTCTTAAATCAATTAAGCCAAGAGCAATTATCAAAAACAATGTTCCCGTTAGGTGAATTAAAGAAACCGCAAATTCGTGAAATGGCGAAAGAAGCTGGCTTAGCGACAGCGGCGAAAAAAGATAGTACAGGTATTTGCTTCATTGGTGAGCGTAACTTTAAAGATTTCTTAAGTAACTACTTACCGGCACAACCAGGTGTAATGCAAACATTATCTGGTGAAGTGAAAGGGAAGCATGACGGTTTAATGTATTATACAATTGGACAACGTCATGGCCTTGGAATTGGTGGTAATGGTGATCCATGGTTTGCTGTTGGGAAAAATCTAAAAGAAAACATTTTATATGTTGATCAAGGATTCCATAACGAACTTCTATATGGTGATGAAGTTATTGCTACGAATGTAGGATGGGTAAGTAACAAAGAAAAAGAAACCGAATTTAAGTGCACGGCGAAATTCCGTTATCGTCAAGAAGACAATAAAGTAACGGTTCAAATCGTTGATGAAAATACAGTTCGTATTCTTTGTGATGAGCCAATTCGTGCAATTACACCAGGACAAGCAGTCGTTTTCTATGATGGAGATGAGTGCTTAGGCGGTGCTACAATTGATGAAGTATACCGTAGTGGTAAGAAATTGGATTATTTAGGATAAACGAGAAGCCTCTGCCGATTAGCGGTTAGAGGTTTCTTTTACATAAAGCGAATTTTCGTTCGCTTGGAAAATACATTCTTTGTTATAATTTGTTGTAGAGGTGAAGGACATGTCAAACAAACTTGAAACAGGTATTCAATATATGCAAGAAGGAAACTGGGAAGAAGCAGCTAAAAATTTTACAGAAGCAATCGAAGAAAATCCGAAAGATGCGCTTGGATACATTAATTTTGCAAATTTATTAGACGTATTAGGTGATAGCGAGCGAGCGATTTTATTTTATAAACGCGCACTAGAGTTAGATGATAAATCTGCAGCTGCCTATTATGGTTTAGGAAATGTATATTATGGCCAAGAGCAATTTACTGAGGCGAAAGCTGTATTTGAACAAGCAATGCAAGCTGGATTACAATCAGCTGATGTAACATTTATGTTAGGTATCACACATGTACAGCTTGGAAATGATCGTCTTGCACTACCATTCTTACAAAGAGCAACAGAATTAGATGAAAACGATGTAGAAGCTGTATTCCAGTGCGGACTTTGCTTCGCGCGATTAGAACATGTTCAAGAGGCGAAACCTTATTTTGAAAAGGTATTAGAAATGGATGAAGAGCATGCAGATGCGTATTACAATTTAGGTGTTGCGTACGTATTTGAGGAAAATAATGAGAAGGCTCTCGCTTTATTTAAGAAAGCAACTGAAATTCAGCCAGATCACTTTTTAGCGGGTAATGGCGTTCGTTTATTAGAGCAAGAAGCTGAATAAGATAAAAATATAGTTTAATGGGTAGTTATCCCTCATCTAAAAAGGTGGGGGATGTACTGCTCATTAAAGTGAAAATATCGGAAAGGAGAGGAAAGATGGGAAATCAACATGCAATGGATTTGTTTGAGGAAGAGAAAAAGTTTATAAAAGCGCAAGTTCTTCATACCATTTTCCACAACGAAGAAAACCTCTATTCCGTTGTCAGTATGAAAGTCATTGAAACGAATGAAACGTATGACGAAAAGAAAGTAATGATAAACGGTCATTTTCCCCGCATGCATGAAGATGAAGTGTTTACATTGACAGGTCATTTTAAGGACCATCCAAAGTATGGAAAACAATATATGGTTGAAACATTTAAAAAAGAATTGCCGCAAACAAAAGCAGGTATGGTGCAATATTTAGCGAGTGATTTATTTAAAGGGATAGGAAAACGTACAGCTGAAAAAATTGTGGACCATCTCGGAGAACATGCTATTTCTAAAATTATGGATGACCCTGAGGCGTTAAATGGTGTTGTTAATAAACAAAAGGCTCAGGAAATATATGAGACAATTGTTGAACATCAAGGATTAGAGAAAGTAATGAGCTTTTTAAATGGCTACGGTTTTGGAACGAAACTTTCTATTAAGATTTACCAGCAATATAAAGAGATGACATTAGAAGTGATTCGTAATAATCCGTATCAACTTATTGAAGAAGTGGACGGGATTGGTTTTGGAAGAGCGGATGATATAGGGCGTGCGTTAGGGATATCGGGTAATCATGACGACCGTGTACGAGCGGGATGTTTTTACACATTAGAGAATGTCTCATTACAACTTGGTCATGTTTATATGAGGAAAGATCAACTTGTAAGAGAAACGATGTCACTTTTAAACAATCAAGAAGGAAGAGTGACTGAGGAAGATATTATAGGTTGTATTGAAACGATGCAAAGTGAAGGGAAAGTCATCATAGAAGAAGAACGAGTGTATTTAGCGACGTTATTCTACTCTGAAAAAGGTGTTGTAAAGTCTATTCGCAGGCTTATGAATCAAGAAGAAACACCTTCATTTCCAGAAGCGGAAGTGTTAAAAACGTTAGGTGAAATTGAAGAACAACTGAACGTACAATATGCACCGTTTCAGCAAGAAGCAATTCAAACGGCACTTCATAAACCGATGATGTTATTGACAGGTGGACCAGGAACAGGGAAAACAACAGTTATTAAAGGGATTGTTGAAATGTATGCGTCACTTCACGGATTATCGTTAAATCCGAATGAATACAGTGATGATAATCCATTTCCAATACTATTAACAGCTCCAACAGGAAGAGCAGCGAAGCGGATGAGTGAATCGACAGGACTTCCAGCTTGCACAATTCACCGTTTACTTGGTTGGACGCCAGAAGGATCTTTCCAGCGTAATGAAACGGATCCTGTCCAAGGTAAGCTCCTTATTATCGATGAATTTTCAATGGTTGATATTTGGCTTGCAAATCAGCTATTTAAGTCGTTGCCGACGAATATTCAAGTTATCGTTGTAGGTGATGAAGATCAGTTGCCATCTGTAGGACCTGGACAAGTATTAAAAGATTTATTAAATGCAGGCGCAGTTCCGACAGTGAAGCTTACTGAAATTTATCGTCAAGCGGAAGGCTCATCAGTGATTCAACTTGCCCATGCGATAAAAAATGGAACTCTACCACCAGATTTAGCGCAAAACAAAAAAGATCGTTCGTTTATCAGCTGTACAGGGGCTCAAATTGTTGAGGTTGTGAAAAAAGTTTGCGAAAATGCTAAAACAAAAGGCTTTAGTGCAAGGGATGTTCAAGTATTAGCACCGATGTACCGCGGGCCTGCTGGTATTAATGTATTAAACGAAGCGCTGCAACAAGTATTTAATCCGAAGAGGGAAAAGAGTAAAGAAATTGCTTACGGTGATGTTGTGTACCGAAGAGGTGATAAAGTACTGCAACTCGTGAATCAGCCGGAGAGCCAAGTGTTTAATGGTGATATTGGGGAAATTGTTTCGGTGTTTTATGCAAAAGAAAACGTTGAGCAACAAGATATGATTATCGTTTCATTTGATGGAATTGAGGTAACGTATACGAAGCCCGATTTAAATCAAATTACGCATGCATATTGTTGTTCCATTCATAAATCACAAGGTAGTGAATTTCCGATTGTTATTATGCCAATCGTGAAAAGTTACAACCGTATGTTACGTCGTAATTTAATTTACACGGGTATTACAAGAAGTAAGAAGTTCCTTATTATTTGCGGGGAGGAAGCAGCTTTCCAATCTGGTGTAAATCGCCTTGATGATGCAATGCGTCAAACAACTTTAGCTAGTCGCTTGCAAGAATCACAAGGAGAAGTACAGATGGTCACAGTTAATGGCGAGGAAATGGACGTGGAAAACATTTCACCGTATGATTTCATGTAACAAGGTGAAATTATATAGTGAAACTTTCAAACGCATAGCGTTGAAAGGCTCCAGTAATGTATAAATGAATGCAGTTTGGACATAATGGCGAATAGAATCTGGGAGACTGTAAGGAGATGAAAGCCATATGTTCATTTGTCCAAATTGCAAAGGGAAAGACATTGGAAAAATAGGTGTCAACCAATTTTATTGCTGGAATTGTTATATCGAATTATCGGTTTCAAAGGGGAAAATCCATACACATCAAGTTGAGGAAGACGGTTCATTAAGCTCTCTTGATGATTTATTTGATGAGAATGAAAGAACGATCGGATAACGAAAAGGGGGATTTACTTTGAATCTACGCAATTCATTAATCGCATTAGGTGTTGGAGCTGCAGCATATCAATATGCTCGTAAACAAGATGTATTTTCAAAACGCAATATGAAAAAAGCACGTAAGATGATTAAGTCTTACTTATAATCATTTCGATAAATTGAAAAACTCCCTTGTAGACAAGGGAGTTTTTTTATGCACCCATATGCAAATAAAAAAGTCCGATCTCTGAGAAAAGATAAGATAGACCGTAGCAGCCAACGCCAAGTATTCCATACTGCCATAATTGCTTCGCTTTTTCTTTACGTGAGGAATGAATAAAGAACCCCTTCCAAATACCGAACCCGATACAAATCCATTCAAGAATCATAAAAAGTGCTGATAATCCAAGCATAAACAAAACCATAATTAGCCCTCCTGATTATATTAATTCATGCTGTATTCTCAGGGGTGGTTGTCCTTGTTATGTTATTTATATGTACGTCTTTAAAAAACAGTATGGTCCGTATGAAAAGATTTTAAAAGTTTCGCACATAACCTACCCCATTTATTTTCAAAATAAAGGTGGAGGAGGTTTTTCATGTGAAGAATCTTAAAATCATTTGGATATATCGTTTAGGATTATTGTTACTTGTTTTTCTTTGTCTGCTCGTCTTTTTAAAAATTAAGCCGCTATGGGCACCGATTATTTTTGTATTTAAAGTAGCAATCACGCCGTTTCTTATCGCGTGTTTTATTGCGTATTTATTGCACCCTTTAATTGAAAAAATTCATAAGGAAGGGATGCCCCGTACACTTGCCATTTTGCTCATTTATATCCTTTTCTTTGGCGGAATTGGTTATGGGATTTATAAAGGAACACCAGTCGTTATTAAACAGTTACAAGAGATTAATGAACAATTTCCCCAGTTTACAAAGATGTACGATTCGTGGATGGATGGCGTTACAGAACAAACAGCGAATTTCCCTTCGTTCATTCATGAAAAGGTGAAACAACTTTTTGTGGGTGTGGAAACGAAGATTCAAGCGCTTTTAAATAAAGTGATGAGTACAGCTCGTGGTGTACTCGATTCATTGCTCATTATTTTCTTAATACCGTTCATTGTATTTTACATATTAAAAGATTATGGTGAGTTTTATCATATCTTTTGGAAACTAGTCCCAAGTAAATGGCGAGGTACGGGGCAAATGCTTGCGAAAGAAATTGATAAGTCACTTGGAAGCTATATTCGAGGACAGTTATTTGTTTGTTTAGTATTAGGGGGAGTATCAGCTCTTTCTTTTTGGTTTATCGGTATGAAATATCCATTATTGCTTGGCATTATTATTGGGGTAACGGATATAATCCCATACTTCGGTCCTATTTTAGGAGCGATCCCGACGTTAATGATTGCAGCAACAGTATCAACGAGTTTACTTATTAAGGCGGGGATCACGATTGCGATTTTGCAATTTGTGGAGAGTAACATTTTATCGCCTTACATCGTTGGTAAGTCACTTCGTATGCATCCCGTTATTATTATGCTTGCCTTACTAGTTGGGGGAGAGGTAGCTGGGATTGTAGGATTGCTAATATCGGTTCCGGTTTTAGCAGTTATTCGCACTGTCATTGTTCATGTGAGACCGCTCTTGAAAAAAGAAGATGTGTAAGTATAGAAGCCCTCTATGTAAGAAATAGAGGGCTAATCATATATTTATTTAGAAAGTTGCTCGTGTATTTTTTGAACGAGGGAGCTCACATCATTTGTTTGAATATGTTTTATTTTTTTTCCATTCGTTATCATACATAAATATAATTTGATTGTTGAAAAGACGCTTTTGTTCTTTTAGATTAGAAATTTTTGCGAAAGAGTACTCTTCAAATATTGGATTCTTACTTACATCTGGCCCATAAAAGAATAGTCTTTTGTTCGTTAAAATTAGCAATCCTGGCCTTGCGACGGAACGATAAATAAATATGTCTAATGAACATGCTGCGTAAAATAATATCGTTTCGTCAGTCGCTAATATGTTTTTAGCTTTGCTAAGTAAGGTTGTCATTGTGATCGCTCCTTTATTTTATTAACAATAATTTAATTGTAGCAAAAAAAGTAATATTTAGAAATTTTTATAAATCATTCTTATAAGGAGATTCCGATTTGTTAATAAACGCATAATATATGAAAAGGCTGTTAAGAATGAATAGTAGAATACCTATGATTAATAAGCAATTAATACAATATAAATGATTATCTACATTGACAAACTTAAGAGAATTCTATTATATTTAGTCATATAATACATTAAATCAATGACGGAACAAGTACGTTACAGTCCATTTATAGAGAGAAGCTTCCATATGGCTGAAAGAAGCTTTAAATGAAGGGTAACAGAAAGCTAATCCTGAGAGCAGCTAATCACTGCCGTCTTGCCACGTTACGGCACCATGAGGTGATGAATTGATTGTTATTGTAATCAATTCATAATTAGGGTGGTATCGCGAGTTAACTCTCGTCCCTTTTATAGGGACGGGAGTTTTTTATATTTAAGGAGGAAAATACAATGAAACAACTAACAGGCGCACAAATTCGTCAAATGTTTTTAGACTTTTTCCAAGAAAAAGGACATGCAGTAGAACCTAGTGCATCACTAGTTCCGCATGAAGATCCATCTCTTTTATGGATTAATAGTGGTGTAGCTACATTAAAAAAATATTTTGATGGACGTGTAATCCCACAAAATCCACGTATTACAAATGCTCAAAAATCAATTCGTACAAACGATATTGAAAACGTAGGGAAAACAGCTCGTCACCATACATTCTTTGAAATGTTAGGAAACTTCTCAATTGGTGATTACTTCAAAGAAGAAGCAATTACATGGGCTTGGGAATTCTTAACGAGCGACAAATGGATCGGATTCGATAAAGAATTACTATCAGTTACAATCCATCCAGAAGATGAAGAAGCATTCACAATTTGGAATGAGAAAATGGGCGTTCCAAAAGAGCGTATTATTCGCTTAGAAGAAAACTTCTGGGATATCGGTGAAGGACCAAGTGGACCGAATACAGAGATTTTCTATGACCGCGGAGAAGCTTACGGTAATGACTTTAGTGACCCAGAATTATATCCAGGCGGAGAAAACGAGCGTTACTTAGAAGTATGGAACCTTGTATTCTCTCAATTTAACCATAATCCAGACGGTTCATATACACCACTTCCTAAGAAAAACATTGATACAGGGATGGGTCTAGAGCGTATGACATCTATCGTTCAAGATGTACCTACGAACTTTGATACAGACCTATTCATGCCGATGATTGGTGCAACAGAAACAATTTCTGGTGAAAAATATCGTAATGGCGATTTAGAAAAAGATATGGCATTCAAAGTAATTGCTGACCATATCCGTACAGTAACATTCGCTGTTGGTGACGGTGCTCTTCCATCTAACGAAGGCCGTGGTTATGTATTACGTCGTTTATTACGCCGCGCTGTTCGTTATTCGAAGAAATTAAACATCAACCGTCCATTTATGTTTGAATTAGTACCGGTTGTTGGAGAAGTAATGAAAGACTTCTATCCAGAAGTACTTGAAAAGAAAGATTTCATTGCGAAAGTTGTGAAGAACGAAGAAGAGCGTTTCCATGAAACACTTCATGATGGTGAAGCGATTTTAGCTGAAGTAATTGCAAAAGCAAAAGAAGAAAAAACAACTGTTATTTCTGGAGTAGATGCGTTCCGTCTATATGACACATACGGTTTCCCAATTGAATTAACAGAAGAATATGCAGAAGAAGCTGGCATGACAGTTGATCATGAAGGCTTTGAAAATGAAATGGAAAAACAACGTGAGCGTGCACGTGCTGCTCGTCAAGACGTTGATTCTATGCAAGTTCAAGGTGGTGTCCTTGGAGAAATTAAAGTAGCGAGCGAATTCGTTGGTTACGGTACAGTTGCAACAGAAAGTAACGTTGTTGCACTTGTGAAAAACGGCGAATACACAGACAGCTTACAAGCTGGTGAAGAAGGACAGTTAATTCTTGATGTAACACCATTCTATGCTGAGAGTGGTGGACAAATTGCAGACCGTGGTTACCTTCTTGCAGATGGTGTGAAAGTTCTTGTAAAAGACGTACAAAAAGCACCAAACGGCCAAAACTTGCATAAAGTTGTTGTTGAAGAAGGTACATTAACGAAAGATGCGGCTGTAAAAGCTATTATCGATACGAAAAACCGTAGTAGCGTTGTAAAAAATCATACAGCAACTCACTTACTACACCAAGCATTAAAAGACGTACTTGGAACACACGTTAACCAAGCAGGTTCTCTTGTAACTTCTGAACGTCTACGTTTTGACTTCTCTCACTTCGGTCAAGTACAAGCTGACGAATTAGAAAAAATTGAGCGTATGGTAAACGAAAAAATTTGGGAAAGTATTGATGTTGAGATTTCTCAAAAAGCAATCGAAGAAGCGAAAGAAATGGGCGCAATGGCATTATTCGGTGAAAAATACGGAGATGTTGTACGCGTTGTACAAGTTGGCGATTACAGCTTAGAGCTTTGTGGTGGTTGTCACGTTGATAATACAGCTTCTATCGGTATTTTCAAAATCGTTGCTGAGTCTGGTATTGGTGCAGGAACTCGTCGTATTGAAGCAGTAACTGGTAAGTCTGCATACGAATTAATGAACGATCAAGTAGGTTTATTAAAAGAAGCAGCAGGAAAAATGAAAACAAATCCGAAAGATATTTTAACAAGAGTTGATGGTCTATTTGCTGAAGTGAAACAACTGCAAAAAGAAAATGAATCTCTTGCTACGAAATTAAGCAATATCGAAGCTGGAAACTTAACTGATTCTGTAATGACAGTTGATGGTGTGAATGTATTAGCAGCGAAAGTAAATGTTGCAGATATGAACAACTTACGTACGATGATGGATGATCTGAAAAATAAATTAGAGTCAGCAGTTGTTGTATTAGCGTCTGTTAATGACGATAAAGTAAACATCCTAGCAGGTGTAACGAAAGACTTAATTAGCCAAGGTTACCATGCTGGTAAACTTGTGAAAGAAGTAGCTTCTCGTTGCGGCGGTGGCGGTGGTGGCCGTCCTGATATGGCACAAGCAGGCGGTAAAAACCCAGCTCAAGTCGAAGAAGCTTTAGCATTTGTACAAGAGTACGTTAAATCTGTTTCAAAATAAAGAGATAGTAGTGTACAATGGTAGGGAGAGGAGAAGTTCTTCTCCCTATACTTACTATATAAGTGAGGTGCTTGAAATGGACGGTTTTGATAAAACAATGAAGTTTAGCATTCAAGATGAAAAACAGAGTGTCCATGTAAATGATGTACTTTTAACTGTGTATGATGCACTTCAAGAAAAAGGCTATAATCCGATTAACCAAATCGTCGGTTATTTATTAAGTGGAGACCCAGCATACATACCTCGCCATAAAGATGCACGTAGCATCATTCGCAAGCTTGAACGTGATGAGTTAATTGAAGAGCTTGTGAAGTCTTACTTGAAACATCATCGTGAGGAGTAGTTTATGCGGATATTAGGTTTAGATGTAGGTACAAAAACAGTCGGAGTTGCAATTAGCGACGAGATGGGCTGGACAGCACAAGGATTAGAAACAATTAAGATTAACGAAGAACGAGGTCACTTTGGTTTTGATCGTATTTCTGAGTTAGTAAAGCAGTACAATGTGGACAAAATAGTAGTAGGTTTACCTAAAAATATGAATGGTACAATTGGCCCACGTGGTGAAGCGTGCCAACAATTTGCAGAAAACCTACGAGAGCTGTTACAATTAGACGTTGTAATGTGGGACGAGCGTTTGTCAACAATGGCAGCGGAACGTCTACTCATTTCAGCCGATGTAAGCCGTAAGAAGCGAAAGCAAGTAATTGATAAGATGGCTGCAGTCGTAATCTTACAAGGATTTTTAGATAGTAAATAAGAGGTGACCAAAATGGAAGAAAATCAAATTACAATTGTAGACGAAAAAGGTAACGAACATTTATGTGAAATTATTTTCACTTTTGACGCTGAAAAATTTGGCAAAAAATCATACGTAGTCTTCTCTCCAATCGGTGAAGTAGACGAAGATGGAGACCAAATTTATGATGCAATGGCTTATGAGCAAAATGAAGAAGAGGGCGGAACTTTACTTCCAATCGAATCTGAAGAAGAGTGGGAAATGGTACAAGAAATGTTCAACACTCTAGCTGATGAGCAAGAAGCTGAATAATAAGTACTGAAAAGATGGACGACATACAGTCCATCTTTTTTTGTATTTATATGTAAAATGAAAGATTTTTTGTCGAAACTGTGTAAGTCTTTGTAGTATAATGAGACGGATTGTAGAAAAATAAAGTGTCAATTAAAAAAGATAAGTGAATTTGTTGCGTTTTTACATCATGCTGTATAGAAAGGTGTACATACGGTCTACAATTAAGTAAGGAGGAAATGTTTTGATAGAGAATCAAGTGAAAAAGAAGCGTAGACGCATCTTTTTATTTTCGATTATTGCACTGCTTTTAGTTTGTGGTTCAGTCTATGCGTATATTTCATCCGCATTAGGACCAGTTGATAGCGGGAATAAAAAAGAGATTGAAGTAGAAATTCCGAAAGGATCATCTACAAGTAAAATTGGAGAAATTTTAGAAGAAAAAGGCGCTGTAAAAAACGGTACAGTTTTTAGTTTTTATACAAAGGCTAAATCGAAAAGTTTACAAGCAGGTACATATTTATTAAATCCTTCAATGAATGCTGAAGATGTTATCGAACAAATGTCATCTGGCAACGTGCATCGTCCAGCTCTTTATAAAGTGACGATTAAAGAAGGGGCGCAAGTAACTGAAATTGCAGAAACGATTGCGACAGAACTAAAGTGGAATAAAGATGATGTTACGCGTCAATTAAACGATAAAGCATTTATTCAAAAAATGCAGCAAAAGTATCCGAAGTTATTAACGGATAAAATCTTTGATAGTAATATTAAATACCCATTAGAAGGTTATTTATATCCTGCAACGTATTCGTTTTATAAGAAAGATACAACGTTAGAAGAAATTGTAATTCCAATGCTTGAGAAAACAAATGCAATCATTGTTCAAAATGAGGCGAAAATGAAAGCGAAGAATTGGGATGTTCATCAGCTTTTAACATTATCTTCACTTATTGAAGAAGAGGCAACTGGTTTTACAGATCGTCAAAAGATCTCTAGTGTCTTTTATAATCGTTTAACAAAAGGTATGCCACTTCAAACGGATCCAACGGTATTATATGCACTTGGAAAGCATAAACAACGTGTATTATACGAAGATTTAAAGGTCAACTCACCGTATAATACGTATGTTGTAAAAGGATTGCCGGTAGGGCCGATCGCAAACTCTGGTAAACATTCAGTGGAAGCTGCGTTAGAACCTGCGCAAACAGATTATTATTATTTCTTAGCTGCACCAAGTGGTGAAGTGTATTATGCGAAAACATTAGAAGAGCATAATGCATTAAAGCAAAAATACATTACGAAAAAACAGTGAAATGGGGAGGGATAGCGAAAAAAGTCGCACATCCCTCTTTTTTGTGGTAAAATATATCGGGTTAAAAACTGGCAGAAGAATCGTTTTTAATATCAAAACGGGACGTACAAGCTAAGGGTAAAGCTGGCTTGTATTTTTATTGCATTCTATGTGTGAAAAGACGTCATAGAGGCACTTCTCCATGTAAATAAGGAGGACCATTTATGGAGGATGCAGTTAACGAGTACCTATTATCATTTATTGATCCGAAAGATAAATTAATTCTTGAAATGGAAGAATATGCAACAGAAAATCATGTGCCGATTATGGATCGACTTGGAATGGAATTTATGCTGCAATTTTTACGTTTAATTGGACCGAAAAGCATTTTAGAACTTGGAACAGCAATCGGTTATTCTAGTATTCGTATGATGCAAGCTATTCCAAATTCACGTATTGTGACAGTTGAGCGCAATCGTGAGCGATATGAAAAAGCACTTGAATATATAGAACGTTCCCCAGTAACAGATCGTATTTCAGTTATTTACGGTGATGCGTTAGAGACAGGTGAACAAGTAAAAGAACACGGGACATTTGACGTTATTTTTATTGATGCAGCAAAAGGACAGTATCGTCGCTTTTTTGACTTATATGAACCGTTATTAAATCCTGGTGGAGTAATTATTTCAGATAATGTTATGTACCACGGTCTTGTAACGACAAAAGAGAAAATTGAAAACAGACGTACACGTGGTTTAATCCGTCGTATTAAGACGTACAATGAGTGGCTTATGAATCATGAAGGATATGATACAACGATTTTCCCAATTGGTGATGGAGTAGCTGTTAGTAAAAAGAGAGGGTGACCAAGGTATGAAGAAACCTGAATTGTTAGTAACGCCAAGAGCGGTGGCGGATATCGAACCTCTTGCGAAAGCAGGAGCAGATGCGGTAATGATCGGTGAGCAAAAGTTTGGTTTACGTTTAGCAGGGGAGTTTTCACGTGAAGATGTAAAACAAACTGTGAAGATTGCACATGAAAATGGTGTGAAAGTATACGTAGCCATGAACGCTATGTTCCACAACGATAAAGTAGAAGAATTAACAGATTACGTTTCATTTTTAAACGAAGTAAATGTAGATGCAATTGTTTTCGGAGATCCAGCGGTATTAATGGCTGTTCGCGAAGTAGCACCAAATATGCAGTTGCACTGGAATACAGAAACGACAGCAACAAACTGGTTCACTTGTAACTACTGGGGACAAAGAGGAGCGAAGCGCGCTGTATTAGCTCGTGAGCTGAGCTTAGATGAAATTGTTGATTTAAAAGAAAATGCTGAAGTGGAACTAGAAGTACAAATTCACGGTATGACTTGTATGTTCCAATCGAAGCGTTCATTAGTAGGAAACTACTTTGAGTATCAAGGACGTAATCTTGACATTGAAAAGAAAAAATATGAAGAGAATATGTTCTTATATGACCCAGAGCGTAACAATAAATATCCAATTTATGAAGATGAAAATGGTACTCACATTATGAGTCCGAATGATATTTGTTTCATCGATGAATTAGAGGAACTAATCGAAGCTGAAGTTGATAGCTTAAAAATCGACGGTGTACTAAAAAGCTCTGAATACATTATTGAAGTAACGAAGAAATATCGTCAAGCGATTGATTTATGCGTAGAAGATCGTGATGCATATTATGACGTGAAAGATGATCTATATAAAGAAATAGAAGAAATACAACCAGTAAATCGTCCGTTAGATACAGGATTCTTCTTTAAAGAAACGGTTTACTAAACGAGGAGGGTGTAGGAAATGACTGTACAAGAAATTTCACGAGTGATTGATGGCAAACGTGTTATTGTGAAGAAACCTGAACTGTTAATCCCTGCGGGTAACTTAGAAAAATTAAAAGTAGCTATCCATTACGGGGCAGATGCTGTATATTTAGGTGGACAAGAATTTGGTCTTCGTTCGAATGCAGGTAACTTTACGCTAGAAGAAATGGCAGAAGGCGTTGAGTTTGCAAAGAAGTATGGAGCAAAAATATACGTAACAACAAATATCTTTGCACATAATGAAAATATGGACGGGCTAGAGGAATATTTAAAAGGGATTGAAAAAGCTGGCGTAACGGGAATTATCGTTGCTGATCCGCTTATCATTGAGACTTGTAAACGCGTAGCGCCTTCTGTTGAGGTGCATTTAAGCACACAGCAATCACTATCCAACTGGAAAGCAGCACAGTATTGGAAAGAAGAAGGTTTACATCGTCTTGTATTAGCTCGTGAAGCAAGCTATGAAGAAATGAAAGAAATTAAAGAAAAAGTGGATATTGAAATTGAAGCATTCGTACATGGTGCAATGTGTATCGCATATTCAGGAAGATGCACATTAAGTAACCATATGACAGCGCGTGATTCTAATCGTGGTGGTTGTTGCCAATCTTGCCGCTGGGATTATGATTTAGTTCAAACAGTATCACAACATAAAGATGCAAAAGAGCTTCCTCTATTCCAAGAAGGAGATGCTCACTTTGCGATGAGTCCAAAAGATTTAAATTTAATTTTATCAATTCCGAAAATGATTGAAATCGGAATCGATAGCTTAAAGGTAGAAGGACGTATGAAATCAATCCATTACGTAGCGACTGTAGCAACTGTATATCGTAAAGTAATTGATGCTTATTGTGCGGATCCAGATAACTTTGAGTTTAAACAAGAATGGTTAGATGAGCTTGATAAATGTGCAAATCGTGATACAGCTCCTGCATTCTTTGAAGGGGTTCCAGGACATCAAGAGCAAATGTTTGGAAATCATAGTAAGAAAACAACGTATGATTTTGCTGGTTTAGTGTTAGATTATAATGAAGAAACGGGCATCGTAACGATTGAGCAACGTAATCATTTCAAACCAGGACATGAAGTGGAGTTCTTTGGACCAGAAATAGAAAACTTTACGCAAACGGTGGAGAAAATTTGGGATGAGGATGGAAACGAATTAGATGCAGCGAGACATCCGTTGCAAATCGTGAAATTCAAAGTGGATCAACGAGTGTATGTGAATAATATGATGCGCAAAAGCATACTTCAATAAGAAAGAGTGATAGTCGAATGGGGACGAATAAGCCTGTTGTAATTGGAATTGCTGGTGGTTCGGGATCAGGTAAAACGAGTGTAACGAAAGCGATTTTTGACCATTTTAAAGGTCATTCTATTTTAATCTTAGAGCAAGATTATTATTACAAAGATCAAAGCCATTTACCAATGGAAGAGCGTTTAAAAACAAATTATGATCATCCGCTTGCGTTTGATAATGATCTGTTAATTGAACATTTGCAGCAGTTGCTTGCATATGAGCAAATTGATAAGCCTGTATATGACTATACATTGCATACGCGTTCAGAAGAAATTATTCCAGTTGAGCCGAAAGATGTAATTATTTTAGAAGGAATTCTTATTTTAGAAGACCCACGTCTTTGCGAGTTAATGGACATTAAATTATTCGTTGATACGGATGCTGACCTTCGTATTCTGCGTCGCATGCAGCGTGATATTAAAGAGCGCGGTCGTACGATGGATTCAGTTATTGATCAGTACGTAAATGTTGTACGTCCAATGCACAATCAATTTATTGAGCCTTCTAAGAAATTTGCGGATATTATTATCCCTGAAGGTGGACAAAACCACGTTGCAATTGATATTATGGTGACAAAAATTGCAACAATTCTTGAACAAAAAGTAAATTTGTAATAGCATAGTAAAAGATATACGGTAGGAAGGGATTTTTTCCCTTCCTATCGAATACAATGAAACATGCAACCTCATCTATATATAGGTGAGGGCATATTTATATCAACTTTCCATACATATCTTCTTTATATAAAGAAGAATTGGAAATACGGGGTTGTATGTGACAACTCCGCTAGTGCAAGGGTACTAGAAACCTCCGCTAACAATGGAAGCGGAGGAGTTTTCATATGGAACTCCTCTTTTTTTCGGGGGATTGGTATATAAAAGGAGTGGAAAATATGTCAACAGAAAAAACATACCCTATGACGCAAGAGGGTAAGCAAAAACTAGAGAACGAACTTGAGCAATTAAAAACAGTAAGACGTAAAGAAGTAGTAGAACGTATTAAAATCGCACGTAGCTTCGGGGACCTTTCTGAGAACTCTGAGTACGATGCAGCGAAAGATGAGCAAGCGTTCGTAGAAGGACGTATTACACAATTAGAAAATATGATTCGTAACGCAGTTATCATTAAAGATAATGGCGAAGTATCTACTGTTGTTACATTAGGTAAAACAGTAACATTTAAAGAATTACCAAATGGAGATGAAGAAGCGTACACAATCGTAGGTAGCGCGGAAGCTGACCCATTTGAAGGAAGAATTTCTAACGATTCTCCAATCGCAAAAAGCTTATTAGGTAAGCAAATTGGTGAGAAAGTAACAATCCAAACACCAGGCGGAGAAATGCAAGTAGAGATTGTCTCTGTAAAATAAAAAAAAGATTCTCCTATCGGGAGAATCTTTTTTTTATCCCGCTATTTGCCAGGCAGTAAGACCACTATCTCAAACTTCAGCGGAAGTAAAGAAGTTAGGTGGGCGTCGGACTGCTCGTAAACGCCCGCTTGGTGAGGGCTAATTAAAGTTTCACTTTATCTGTAGAATAGAAAAAATTGTGTAAACCTGGGAGTGATTCGACAAAAAATGTCAAAAAAACATTTTAAACTTTGATATCATAATTGGAGAATATAGGTTTCAAAAGGGAAAAGGGGCTAATTATGAAACATAAAATCTTTACAGGATTGGTTTGTAGTATCTCTATATTAGGACTTGCTGCCTGCGGAACGAAAGAGGAAACTACATCATCAAAGGGAGAAAAAGTGAAGCAAGAAGAAAAACAGGATATTAAAGCAACTGAGAGTTCAAAAGCCTTAGCAAATCCACAAGATAAAAAGGAATTCAATGATTTTGATGTAGCGTATCAATTAGCTATTGTGATGAAAATATTTCAAGATGTAACGATTAAGTACGATTATGCGATTGGGAATCCAGATTATTTATTGCGAGATTCGATGGATCAAAAAACAATAGATGATATGAAGAATATGTTACAAGAACAGGCGAAAAATAATGATAAAATTTTAAAAGATGAAGTGAATCAAGCATATACATATTTAAAACAATCGAAAGTAAGTAATAAAGATGACGTTCAAAAAATAATAGATGCACAAAATAATTATTTACATATTGTAGATAAGATGATTACTTGTATTGATTCTGTAACAGTTGAGAATGCAAAAGAAAAAAGAAATGAAATGGATAATTTCAGTAAGGACTATTTAAAAGTAGCGGCTAATGTAACAACTACTGTAATTGAAGTTGCTAAAAACACTGGAGTGAATGAAACTGAATTTAAATCGCTTCTTACGAAATTTTTAGAGAAGCCAAAAAAACAATAATAGCTTTATATAATATCTATTTTTGTTTTGGAGCTTGTATAAATAAAATAGTACCTCGTCTAAACTACAATAGACGAGGTGTTTTTTATGAAAATAAAACGGAGAATTACAATTGTTTTAATTTGTTTTATGAGCGTTATGTTTTTATTGCTTTGTCGTTTAATCCAAATTCAAATTATAGATACAGAATCATTTACTGATCGCAAAATAAATTTAATTGAAAAAAGTGTTACGCAACGCACACAATCCATTACAGTAGACGATGGACGTGGGCAGTTTATAGATCGTAATGGTAAAGAAATAGGTGAGGAAAAATATCCTGTTTTAATTATTTTTCCATTTTTACAAATAAAAAATGACATGTTAGAGAAAATCGCGCATATCATTGGTGTGTCGAGACAAGAGATTAGAAGACAAATGAAAAATAACAAAAATGCATTTACCCTACAAGGAGAAACTGCTCCATTTCGAGTGACACGAGAGCAGATGGAGAAGGTAAATGAATTACATGTATTAGGTATTGTAGCAGCTGAAGTGCGATTAAAACAAACTGGAGAGATAAGTCATTTAATTGGTGATGTAGGGGAGAACGAAAGGGAATTTCAAAAGCGATATGGAGAATTGAAAAAAATTTCAAAACAAACGCCGATAGGTATTTCAGGATTACAGCAATCATTTGATGAATTTCTATTGACTGATGGAGAGGCAAAAGTATTATATCAAGTAGATCGGCAAGGAGAACCAATTTTCGGAAAGCAAGCGAAATACACTTCACCAGGAAATCCATTTTATCCAGTTAGGATTCAAACTACTTTACATAAAGAGTTGCAGCAAAAAGCAGAAGAAGTGATTGAAGCAAACGAAATAAAGAAGGGGGGATTAGTATTACTTGATGTAAAGACAAATGAAATATTAGCGATGGTTAGTAAGCCGTCTTTACAAGTAAGGGATGAGAATTTATATAAAACTACACTTGAAAATCAAATGTTAACGCCACATTTTCCAGGCTCGGTTTTTAAAACAGTAGTTGCAGCTGCAGTCATTGATCAAAAAGTAAATTTGTTTAATCGGACATTTAACTGTAATAAAGATTTATATGGTGAAAACGACCCGCAAGTTAGGATGGGTACGCTTAACTTTAAAGAGAGCTTTGCTAGGAGCTGTAACAGGACATTTTCCGAGTTAGGTAACGAGCTATTACAAAAGGATAGGACGGTGTTAGAAACATACGTAGCAGCTCTAGGAGCAAATGAAAAGGTTGGATGGAAAGGTTCTGTATTTCATACACCTCATTTTGAGCAAATGTCAGAAGAGAAAGGCACTACTATTTGGGGGAATGAAGAAAATAAAAGTAATAAAAAAGCGGTAGAACAAACAGCGATTGGACAGAAAGATGTACGTATATCACCTCTAGCAATTGCCAATATGATGGCGACGATTGCGAGGAATGGAGAAAAGATGGAAGTGAAAGCTGTTGAAAAAATAGTATATAAAAATGGAGCGGATTTTTTTACATTTGAGAGCCATACGTTAAATGGAAAACAGCTTTCGTATGAAACAGTGAAAACATTACAAGAGTTATTAAGAGGCGTTGTAACAAGGGAGAAAGGAACAGGAACGGCATTCCGTTCGTTGCCACTAAGTGTCGCTGGAAAATCCGGGACAGCGCAAACGGGGAAAGGGACGAGGGTGAATCGCTGGTTTGCAGGTTATTTTCCGTATGAGAATCCAAGATATGCTTTAGTTGTTGTTGATCTAGAGACTGATAGCAAAGTGAATAAAGTTACACCTATTTTTAAAGATATGGTGGGAGCAATCTATCAATTGGAGAATGAAAAGTAATCTTGCAATTTATAGTGAAATGTCTTCATTTCATGAAAATATCATTGTAAATGTTCAACCTTTCTAGATTTAATGTTACAATAGCAATTAGGAAAAACTGCATGGAGGTTTGGAGAATGGCAGGAGGATCAAGATTCCAACAGAAACAACAAAAACGTCGTCAAAACGGTGTTTTAAATATTGCAATCGCTATTGTATTACTATTAGTAGCTATTGTAGCATATCAATTGTTCGTTCCTAGTACGAAAGAGCAAGCATCTTCTACTGATAAGAAAGTCTCTCAACAAACAACAAAGAATGAGAAAGCTGGAAAATCAGAAGATAAAGAATCTGCTAAGAAAAAAGAAAAAGAACAAGAGCAAGCAGAAGCTAAGAAAAAAGCTGAAGAAGAGAAGCTAAAGGCTGAAGAAGAACAGAAAAAAGCTGAAGAAGAAGCGAAAGCTAACGAGAAAGTATCAGCTGAAAAAACTGTATCTAAGGCAAAAGAGGCTTACACAAAACCTTCTTGGAAAGCTGTAGGAACAGAACAAGGTTCATCACCGGCGATGACGTTTAAACAAGGGTCATCAGATTGGAATGAGATGCAAAGTGCAATTGCTGCAGGTGTTGAGATACCGAAAGAGCAATTAGTATTCCATTTTGTTGGAAGAGACAAAACTGGAAAGAGCAAAGCTTATGGTGATGTTCAAGATAAGCAAAGTGGGAAAAGATATTACGTAAATATTGATTGGGTAGACAATGAGGGCTGGAAACCAGTACTTGTTCAAACTCTAAACTAAAAAAGAGAAGCTCCTTAGGAGCTTCTCTTTTTTGTTAACGCAATTTCTTTAATTTAAAATGAACAACCGCGCTATAATACGGTCTTTTGCTTTCAGGATCCATAACCATTTGATGAGAGATGTGATGAACTTCAAGCATAAGCGCTTTATTATTATCGATTTGTTCACTAATTTTTCGTTCTAAAGAAGCTAAGTCTCCCGCTTCAAAAAACTCTACTTTATCTTCTAACATTTCAAAGGTAAATGACATGAAGACGGCCCCTCTCCTATGTAATCAACTATAGTGTAACAAAGAAAAGAAGGAAATACCATGTACATTTCAATTGACATTTTTAGAAAGAGGGAATATCATACTGATAAAACCGATAAGAAAAAGGGGAATTTTTATGGGTACAGAATTTAATGGTTTATTTGATGAGTGGGCTCATACGTACGACTCATTTGTACAAGGCGAAGATATACAATATAAAGAAGTTTTCGCCCATTATGAGGACATTCTAGAGGATGTAGTTAACAAGTCATTTGGTAATGTATTAGAATTTGGTGTCGGTACAGGTAATTTAACAAATAAATTATTACTTGCTGGCCGCACAGTTTACGGTATAGAACCGTCGCGTGAAATGCGCATGATTGCAAAAGAGAAATTGCCAAAAGAATTTTCAATTACAGAGGGTGATTTTCTTTCGTTTGAAGTTCCAAATTCAATTGATACCATTGTAAGCACCTATGCATTTCATCATTTAACAGATGATGAAAAAAATGTAGCGATTGCGAAGTATAGTCAATTGCTAAACAAAGGTGGTAAAATAGTGTTTGCTGATACGATATTTGCAGATCAAGATGCATATGATAAAACTGTTGAAACAGCACAAGAAAGAGGTTTCCACCAGTTAGCAAACGATTTGCAAACGGAATACTATACACGTATTCCAGTTATGCAGACTATTTTTGAAAACAATGGCTTCCATGTAACATTCACGAGATTAAATCATTTCGTTTGGGTAATGGAGGCAACTAAGCAATAGAAAGAGGGATTAGATTGAGAATTGCTGTAATTGGAGCAATGGAAGAAGAAGTACGTATTTTACGTGACAAATTAGAACAAGCAGAAACAGAAACGGTTGCTGGTTGTGAATTTACGAAAGGGCTATTAGCAGGGCATGAAGTAATCTTGTTAAAGTCTGGTATTGGTAAAGTAAACGCAGCGATGTCAACGACAATTTTATTAGAAAAATATAAGCCTGAAAAAGTAATTAATACTGGTTCAGCTGGTGGATTCCATCATTCTCTAAACGTTGGTGATGTAGTTATTTCCACTGAAGTTCGTCACCATGACGTAGATGTAACAGCATTTAACTATGAATATGGTCAAGTACCAGGAATGCCGCCTGGATTTAAAGCTGATGAGGCGTTAGTTGCATTAGCTGAGAAATGTATGCAGGCTGAAGAAAATATTCAAGTTGTAAAAGGTATGATTGCAACAGGTGATTCATTTATGAGTGATCCGAACCGCGTTGCAGCCATCCGTGATAAATTTGAAAATCTTTATGCGGTAGAAATGGAAGCAGCAGCTGTTGCACAAGTATGCCACCAATATGAAATTCCGTTTGTTATCATTCGCGCACTTTCTGATATTGCTGGTAAAGAATCAAATGTTTCATTTGATCAGTTTTTAGATCAAGCAGCTCTTCATTCTACAAACTTTATCGTAAAAGTGTTAGAAGAGTTAAAGTAATGTAACAAAAAGGCAACTGTCTCATATAAAGAAAATACATACAGTTGCCTTTTCTTTATTGGCAAACAAGGGGGAGAACACGATGAATGTATATCGTGGAGTTCATGAGTTAATTGGTCATACACCAATTGTAGAAATTACTCGTTTTTCACTTCCAACAGGGGTCCGTTTATTTGCAAAGCTTGAATTTTATAATCCAGGCGGAAGCGTTAAGGATCGTTTAGGAAGAGAATTAATCGAAGATGCGCTAGAAAAAGGGCTTGTTACCCAGGGTGGAACAATTATTGAACCGACTGCTGGGAATACTGGTATTGGACTGGCACTTGCAGCATTAGAACATGATTTACGTGTTATTGTTTGTGTACCAGAGAAATTTAGTATTGAAAAACAAGAATTAATGAAAGCACTAGGTGCAACTGTCGTGCATACACCGACTGAGCAAGGAATGACCGGTGCAATTGCCAAAGCAAAAGAGTTAGTAAATGAAATACCGAATTCATACTCTCCAAGTCAGTTCGCAAATGAGGCAAATCCTCGTGCATATTTTAAAACATTAGGACCTGAACTGTGGGACGCATTGAATGGAGAGATTAACATATTTGTTGCTGGAGCAGGAACTGGCGGTACATTTATGGGGACTGCATCTTATTTGAAAGAAAAAAATATAGATATTAAAACAGTTATCGTAGAGCCAGAAGGATCTATTTTAAATGGTGGTAAGGCTGGTTCACATGAGACCGAAGGAATTGGACTGGAATTTATCCCGCCATTTTTGAAGACATCTTATTTTGATGAAATTCATACGATTTCTGATCGAAATGCATTTTTACGAGTGAAAGAATTAGCGCAAAAAGAAGGACTTCTCGTTGGGAGCTCTTCAGGAGCAGCATTTCATGCGAGCTTACTTGAGGCAGAGAAGGCAGCACCAGGTACAAATATTGTAACCATTTTTCCTGATAGCAGTGAGCGCTATTTAAGTAAAGACATATACAAAGGATGGGAATAAAAAATGAGAGCAAAGACAAAGTTAATTCATGGTATTCGCATAGGAGAACCTTCAACTGGATCTGTAAACGTACCGATTTATCAAACAAGTACGTACAAACAAGAAGCAGTTGGTAAGCATCAAGGATATGAATATTCACGTACAGGTAACCCAACACGTGCAGCTTTAGAAGAAATGATTGCTGTATTAGAAAATGGGCATGCTGGATTTGCATTTGGTTCAGGAATGGCTGCTATTACAGCGACAATTATGTTGTTCTCAAAAGGTGACCACGTTATTTTAACAGATGATGTTTATGGCGGAACATACCGCGTTATTACAAAAGTATTAAACCGTTTCGGTATTGAGCATACATTTGTAGATACAACAAACTTAGAGGAAGTTAAAGAAGCGATTCGTCCAAATACGAAAGCAATTTATGTGGAAACACCAACGAACCCACTACTAAAAATTACTGATATTAAGAAAATATCTACTCTTGCTAAAGAGAAAGACTTATTAACAATTATTGATAACACATTCATGACGCCATATTGGCAGTCGCCGATTTCTTTAGGAGCAGATATTGTGCTTCATAGTGCAACGAAATATTTAGGAGGTCATAGTGACGTAGTTGCAGGTCTAGTAGTTGTAAATAGCCCACAACTAGCAGAAGATCTTCACTTTGTACAAAACTCAACAGGAGGTATTCTTGGGCCGCAAGATAGCTTCTTACTACTTCGTGGTTTAAAAACATTAGGAATTCGTATGGAAGAACATGAAACGAATTCACGCGCTATTGCTGAGTTCTTAAATAATCATCCAAAAGTAAATAAAGTATATTACCCAGGTCTTGAATCACATCAAAACCACGAATTAGCAACAGAACAAGCAAATGGATTTGGTGCTATTATCTCATTTGATGTAGATAGTGAAGAGACATTAAATAAAGTACTTGAGAAATTGCAGTACTTTACACTTGCTGAAAGTTTAGGAGCAGTAGAAAGTTTAATTTCTATTCCATCTCAAATGACACATGCATCAATCCCAGCTGATCGCCGCAAAGAATTAGGAATTACAGATACATTAATTCGTATTTCTGTCGGTATTGAAGATGGTGAAGATTTAATTGAAGATTTAGCACAAGCGCTAGCATAATAAAAAAACGCACTGCTAATATAGAGCAGTGCGTTTTTTTATTACATCATTTTGTGAAATATTTCACAAAATAGACATACACAAACGAAATGATTTCATGTATATTGAATTCAGGAAATGTTACTCACGAACAAACTTGTGAAACATTTCACAAACAATGAAATTCATGTAGGAAAGCATCTCTATTTTTTTATGTTAATTGGGACTTATTTTGACCTATAGGGACATATAAGGACCGTGATAGTAGAATAGGAGGAAATTTACATGGTAGTCAAAGAGAAAGTTGTAAATGAAATGCAGGAAGTAAAAAAGATAATTGATACGCTAGTAAATAATGGTCAACAAGCTTTACAAGCATTAGAAAGTTTTACACAAGAGGAAATTGACAACATTGTTCATGAAATGGCATTAGCAGGTGTTGATCAACATATGCCGCTAGCAAAATTGGCAGTTGAAGAAACTGGCCGTGGTGTATATGAAGACAAATGCATTAAAAATGTTTTTGCCACTGAATATATTTGGCATAGTATAAAGCAAGATAAAACGGTAGGAATTATTCACGAAGATTCTCATGAAGAAATAATAGAAATCGCGGAACCTGTCGGTGTAGTAGCTGGGGTAACGCCAGTAACGAATCCAACGTCGACAACAATGTTTAAAGCGTTAATTGCGATAAAAACAAGAAATCCAATTATTTTCGCATTTCATCCTTCCGCACAAAAATGTTCTGTGGCAGCGGCGAAAACAGTATATGATGCAGCGATGAAAGCTGGTGCACCAAAACACTGTATTCAATGGATTGAAAGACCGTCTGTTGAAGCGACGAAACAATTAATGAACCATGATGGTGTAGCACTCGTTCTAGCAACTGGAGGCGCTGGTATGGTGAAATCAGCTTACTCTACTGGAAAACCAGCGTTAGGTGTTGGGCCTGGTAATGTACCGTGTTATATAGAAAAATCAGCACATGTAAAACGAGCTGTTAATGATTTAATTTTATCGAAAACATTTGATAACGGTATGATTTGTGCATCGGAACAAGCAATCATTGTCGATAAAGAAATCTATGATGATGTTAAAACAGAAATGATTGAAAACAATTGTTACTTTGTAACAGAAGAAGAAAGAAAAAAATTAGAAAAGCTTGTTATAAATGAAAATACATGTGCAGTAAATAGTGATATTGTAGGGAAATCAGCACAGTATATTGCCGATTTAGTTGGGATTACTGTTCCTGAACATACAAAAATGCTTGTAGCTGAAATTCAAGGTATCGGAGCAGCATATCCGTTATCTCGTGAGAAACTGAGTCCAGTATTAGCTTGTGTGAAGGCGAATTCATTAGAAGAAGGATTTACATATTGCGAAGAAATGTTGAACCTAGGTGGTTTAGGACATTCAGCAGTTATCCATTCTACAAATAAAGATGTGCAAAAGCAATTTGGGTTACGTATGAAAGCTTGCCGTCTCATTGTAAATGCACCTTCATCACAAGGTGGAATAGGGGATATATATAATGGATTTATTCCATCACTTACACTTGGTTGTGGTTCATACGGAAAGAATTCAGTTTCCCAAAATGTAACAGCCACTCATTTATTAAATATAAAAAGGCTGGCAAATAGAAAAAAGAATATGCAGTGGTTCAAATTGCCACCAAAAATTTATTTTGAAAAACATGCTACAGCTTATTTAGCAAATATGCCTAACATTTCACGTGCATTTATTGTAACGGACCCTGGAATGGTTGAACATGGCTATGTCGATACAGTCGCGCACTATTTAAACAAGCATGCAAATGATGTGAAAGTTGAAGTTTTCTTTGAGGTCGAACCAGATCCATCAGATGAAACTGTTTTTAAAGGTGCGGAAATGATGAGAAGCTTTAAGCCAGATGTAATTATCGCACTTGGTGGTGGTTCAGCTATGGATGCAGCAAAAGGAATGTGGTTATTCTATGAGCATCCAGAAACGACATTCTATGGCATTAAACAGAAGTTTTTAGATATAAGAAAACGTACATGTAAATATCCGGAATTAGGAAATAAGGCGCAGTTTGTTGCGATTCCAACGACATCAGGAACGGGATCAGAAGTGACACCATTTGCGGTTATTACAGATAAGAAAAATAATATAAAGTATCCGCTTGCAGATTATGAATTAACACCAGATGTAGCAATTGTTGATCCGCAATTTGTAATGACAGTTCCACCACATGTAACAGCAGATACTGGTATGGATGTTTTAACACATACAATTGAGGCGTATGTGTCTGTTATGGCAAATGACTATACAGATGGATTAGCATTAAAAGCTATTGATCTCGTATTCAAATATTTACCGAGAGCATATAAAGATGGAAATGATGAAGAAGCAAGAGAAAAAATGCATAACGCTTCTGCAATTGCAGGTATGGCATTTGCAAATGCTTTCCTCGGTATTAATCACAGCTTAGCACATAAAATTGGACCAGAATTCCATATTCCGCACGGACGCGCAAATGCCATTCTAATGCCGCATGTAGTCCGCTATAATGCTATTAAGCCAAGAAAACACGCATTGTTCCCAAAATATGAGCACTTTGTGGCAGATGAAAGATATGCACATATAGCGAGAATGCTCGGGCTTCCAGCAAGCTCGGCAGCAGAAGGGGTGGAATCACTCGTCAAAGCAATTATTGAGCTTGGAAAAAGCTTAAATATTAATATGAGTATTGCAGGACAAGGAGTAGATAAAGAGCAATTTGAAGAGGTTGTTGGAGTATTAGCAGAAAGAGCTTTTGAAGATCAATGTACAACTGCTAATCCAAAGTTGCCGCTTATTTCAGAACTGAAAGAAATTTATATGGAAGCATATAAAGGTGAATAATGATTAAAAAAGAGCCGCAGTAAAGCGGCTCTTTTTTTATTGGAAAACATCTCCCAGAATGCCTGTATTTACTGGTCTTTCAGTTTCATAGAATATGATACAGTGAAATGGAGGAGTGAGAATATAATGAAAGAATTAAAAGGAAAAATAGAAGACTATACTCGGTTCGGACAAATTCTTCTCGCTGTAAGTACATTGTTAATGGTTGGCTTGTTGATTCCGAATGGAGCAAAAGAGACAATCCAATTTTTTGTTATGATGGGGAGCATCGTTATATTTTTAAGTTTATCGTTCTTTTTCTTTCAGCGTGTGAAAGTGATGCGTGACCAGCTAGAGGAAAATGAATGTGAATAATATTGTTAACTAGAGCGCGGCGAAAAGAAAAAATCTTTTTGTCACGCTTTTTGTTTTTTGTAGAAAAATGTATGCGTTTCGTGTTGACAATGATAATCCTTATCAATTAAAGTAGAATAGTAGTTAATGATTATCATTATCAATTAGAGGTGAAGGAATGAAAAAATCTATTACGCTATTTACAGCGATTTTATCTATTTTTTTCTTGTTAATAGGTTGCAGTGCCAAAGGGGACGAAAAAGCGTCTGCAACCAAAACAGAAAAAGGAAAAGAGAAAATCGAAATTACCGACCTATCAGGAAGAAAGGTAACATTCGATAAAGTGCCAGAAAGTTTTGCAACATTAAGTATGGGGGACATGGATATTATTCATGCTTTAGGTGGAAAAATAGTAGGTCGCCCGGATACGAAATTAACTCTTCCAGAGGAGTTAAAGAAAGCACAAGTAATTGGGAATGCACATCAACCGAATTTTGAGCAAATTGCTAGTTTAAAGCCCGATGTACTTGTTGCTAACAATGGATTCCAAAAGAATGTGCCAACGGTTGAAGGACAAGGAACGCAAGTTATCATTTCTTCTGCGAATTCTGTACAAGATATTCAAAAGAATATTGAATTATATGGAACGGTAATGAAGAAAGAAGATAAAGCAAAAGAAATTAATCAAAAAATGAATGATCAAATGAAGAAATATGAGAAAAAGAGCGATGTGAAAGCATTGCTAGTGTATGGCGCACCAGGTACTTATTTAGCGGCATTACCAACATCTTTATCAGGTGATATTTTAGAAAAAACAGGCGGAAAAAATATTGCTTCTGATTTTCCAGAAACGAAAGAATATCCGCAATATGCACAGCTAAGTGTAGAACGTATTATTGAGGCGAATCCAGATGTGATTTATTTAATTACACACGGAGATCCAAAAAGTGTGAAAAAAGCATTCGAAGGTGAAATGATGAAAAATGAAGCGTGGAAAAATTTAGAGGCAGTAAAACAAAACCGCGTAGTTATTTTGCCACCTGATTTATTTGGATCTAATCCTGGTACAAAAGTTACAGAAGCAATGGACTTTATGTATAAAAGTATACAAGATGTAAGGAAATGATACGTATGGAAAGTAGTGAAGTAGTAAGAGAAAAGGAACATCCTTTTGCGAAAAAAAGATGGATAATAGCAGTTACTTTAGTTATATTAACAATCCTAGGTCTCTTGTACGGTCTTTTCGCAGGAAGTTTATCCTTTTCTATACGAGATATTTTAACAGGTATACAAGAGGAAGGTTCGACAGTTCATCGAATTGTATGGGATCTTCGCATACCGAGAGTGCTTATTGGGTTTATAGTAGGAACATGTTTAGCTGCATCTGGTACACTGCTACAAGGGGTTATGAGAAACCCTCTTGCAGATCCTGGTATTATCGGAGTTTCATCTGGAGCAGGCTTTGTAGCAATTGTCATCATGATTTTATTCCCACAGCATCTAGCTTTTTTACCACTAGGGGCGTTTTTAGGAGCTTTCATAACAGCGATGGTTATTTATGCTTTATCATGGCAAAAAGGGGCACCACCTTCAAGGATCGTCTTAGTAGGGGTGTCGATCAATGCATTAATTGGTGCAGCAACGTCAGCATTAATGTTATTACATAGTGACAAAGTACAATCGGTGTTACCGTGGTTAGCGGGCGGTATTGGTGGTGTAAGTTGGGCACATTTAAACATGATTATTTATTATGCAATAGTCGCCATTATATTAGCTTTCTTTGGTATTAAGCATATTCGAGTGTTAATGCTTGGAGATGAAATGGCAAAGTTATTAGGACATAATGTGGAAAAAAGTCGGTTTTATTTAATCGTAGTAAGTACATTATTAGCTGGAATTGCAGTAAGTGTGTCTGGTCTTATTGGATTTGTCGGTCTTGTCGTACCACATATGCTACGTTTATTAGTTGGAAATGATTATAGATATTTGCTACCTTTATCATGCCTTGGCGGCGGGGTATTACTTGTTTTTGCGGATGCAATAGCTCGAAGTTGGTTTGACCCAATCGAATTGCCTGTTGGTATTTTACTGTCCTTCTTAGGTGGTCCGTTCTTCTTATATTTAATTCATAGAGGAGGAAAACAAAGTGATTTCCGTTAACAAAGTGTTTTACGCACACTCTGAAAGATTTCAAATGCAAAATATGAATGTACATATTAAGGTTGGAGAAATCGTTAGTTTAATTGGTCCGAATGGATCGGGAAAATCTACTTTGCTTCGTTTAATAGCAAGGCTACTGAAACAAAGCGAAGGGGACATCATTTTAGATGGGAAAAATATTCATATGATGAAGAGTGCTGATGTAGCGAAGCAATTAGCAATGTTACCACAAATGCATGATCATCAATTAGACTTAACAGTGAAAGAACTAATTGAGTTCGGAAGAGGTCCACATAAATCATGGAGTAGCCGCTTAAATAAAGAAGATGAAGAAATTGTTGATTGGGCATTGTCTGTTACAAATCTTGAAGGGTATGAATATCGTCTTTTACATTCTTTATCAGGAGGGGAACGGCAACGTGCTTGGATTGCGATGACGCTAGCGCAACGTACAAATGTCTTATTATTGGATGAACCAACAACCTTTTTAGATATCGTTCACCAGTTGGAAGTAATGGAACTTGTGAAACGATTAAATGAGGAGTTTGGAATGACAATTATAATGGTTTTACATGACATTAACCAAGCTGCTCAATATAGTGATCGTTTACTTGTATTAAAGCGAGGAAAGATTCAGTATGATGGTATACCAGAAGAAGTACTATGCCATGAAATGTTTCAACATGTATTTGGCATAGATGTAGATATTTTTCAGGGAAGTGACAAGCCTTTTTTTACACCGAAACGAATTTCTAAAAGGGGAGAAGAGCGATGCAAACAGAAGAGCGTATTACCACTGAATTAGTAAGAGAATTTGTTATGGCAGCTCACGGGGATTTAGAGAAAGTACAAGAGCTATTGGTTGAATCACCAAGCTTACTTCACGCCTCTTATAATTGGGGTGGATCAGATTGGGAAAGTGCGTTAGGCGCATCGGCACATGTAGGTCGTAAAGATATTGCTCTTTATTTACTAGAAAAGGGTGCTCGGATGGATATTTTTGCAGCAGCTATGCTTGGTGAATTAGAAGTTGTACAAGCTATTTTAGTAGCTCAACCAGAAGCATTGCGTGCATCTGGCCCTCATGGTATTTCTCTTCTTCAACATGCACGAATGGGTGGAGAGAAATCTAAGCGTGTATATGATTATTTAGCAATACTATCTTAATGAACGAAGGAAGTTCTTATGTGCGGTAAACTTTTCACTTGAAACAATTGGAAAGTTTACCGCCCGTTAGAACGGGATAAGTATCTAGTATATTTGAAAATCCTACACCCCCCTCAATTGTAGTTTTCTTTATGCTAGTTATGATATGGATGCAGTGGACAATATTTGTCTACTGCTTTTTTTAGTTATTTAGAATGAATATTCTGTATTTTATCGTTGGTTCATTTATCCCGCTATTTTCCAGGCAGTAAGACTCTCGCCTAAAAATTCAGTTAAAGAAAAGAAGTTAGACGGGAGATCCACTGCCCGTAAACGTCGGATTGGTAAAGGCTAATAATCATTGGGGTGAACAAAATTCCCCACTGATTAAAGTTTCACTTTATAATAAATAGTAACATACCGTATACATACAAAACATGATCGTGAAATGAAGAATAAATTAGTGGAAAGGAGTGCCAGCATGTTTCATACAGAACGTTTACAAATTCGCAAATATACAATGGATGATTTACAGTTCTACGCTTCACTATGGGGGAACGAGAAGGTAATGCGTTATATTGGAAATGGGACATTAAAAACATATATGCAGTGTAAAAAAAGTCTGGAGGAATGGGTGATTCCTAGCTATAAAAACGGTCTCGGTTTATTTGTATTGATTGAAAAGGAAACGGGAACAAGAATTGGTCATGCAGGGCTGGTAAAGCAGAAAATAGATGGAAAAGAGGAAATTGAAATTGGTTATTGGTTACTTCCTCAGTATTGGGGAAAAGGGTATGCAAAAGAAGCGGCGGCAGCATTTCGTGACTATGGTTTCCAAGCATTACGAATGAATAAATTAATTTCTCTTATTAATCCGAATCATCCCGCCTCAATATTTGTTGCTAGAAAAACTGGGCTCAGCTACGAGAAAACAACGTCATTTCATGGAATCGATGCTCTAGTTTATTCTATTAAGCGTGTTGGATGAAAAAATTACTTTTTTAAAGGTAAATTGCATTTTTTGAAGAATGGTATATGAAAATAAAGGGAGGGGTTACATGTACATTTATCATAATGGACTTATTATTCGTGAGGGAACGAGTAGTGTACCAGCATATGCAATTAAAGCTTTATTTGAAGATGCCGGTTGGAGTAATGATAATATCCCTTCTTGGCAAATTGAAAAATTTACGATAGCATTCGAAAATTCAACATGGGCTTTCACAATTTGGGATGAGGAAGAGATGATTGCGATGGTTAGAGTCATTTCTGATGGAATTATGATTGCGAACATAGTAAATTTAGTTGTGAAGTGTGAATATAGAGGGAAGGGATTAGGTAAGAAGCTTGTAGCTCTTTGCCTGCAAAAACTTCCCCACGGTGATTGGTTTGCGCATACATCAGCGAACAATTTTGATTTTTATAGAAGCTGTGGATTTGAAGTTAGAGAGCTATCGAGAAATGGAACATGTGCGTATTATGGATATCAAGTCGCAAAAAGAGATGGTCACCGATAAATGAATGGAAAGTAAAAAAGTATAGCGAGGTAATTTTGAGACTTTTGATAATAGAGAATGGATTGAGGCTCGTTTTATGATAAAATAAAAGAAAATTCTGTTTATTATTAGGGGGATAAAAATGAGTGTAAAAGCTGGGGATGTATTTAAATATGAAAGAAGATTTACTGAGGAAGAAGTTTTTGAATTTGCAAATATTACAGGTGATAAAGGTAGACACCATGTGGAATACGATGAAAATGGAAGATTAATGGTTCATGGTTTATTGACTGCTAGCATTGGGACGAAAGTGGGAGAAGAGTTACATTACATAGCAAGAGAATTAGTAAGTGAGTTTATTAGACCAGTTTTCACAGGAGATACGATCACTTGTGAACTAACTTTAACAAATGTTGAGCAAATGGAAGGCTATAAAAAAGTTTCAATCGAGTCAGTTTATCGCAATCAGCATGAGAAGACTGTACTAGTTGGGACAAGTTATGGAATTATAAGGGGATAAAAAGAAGCCTGTTTAACAGGCTTCTTTTTTATTATTTAGTAAACACGTTTTCGATTTTCTGCATAACTAGAGATGAGTAATAATGCAGTTTCTTCTCCTATATTACGAACAATATGAGGAACGCATGCATTCCATGAGAAAGAATCACCTTCTTCTACAATTGCAATATCTTCACCGTGCTGAACTTCTAATTTTCCGCGTAATACAAGGTGACATTCTTCCCCTTCATGGGCATTTGGTGAATTTTCTTTCGGGAATCCAGTAGGGATTTCTACTAAAGATAGGCGAAGGCCCCCTTGCTCCGCAACATGTTCAATTCTTTGCTCATCTTTGCCGTATACACTGTATTTCCGTTCTTCTTTTTTGACAATTTTTAATCGATCTTTTTGCTCTAACAATAAATAGGGAAGGGGAACGTTTAAAAAATTGGAGATCGTTTCTAAAGTTGAGATAGATGGTGATGTTTTATTATTTTCAACCTGACTCATAAATCCTTTAGAAAGACCTGTTCCCTCACAAATTTGTGCGATTGTTATGCCCCTACGTTGACGAATTTCACGTATTGCAGAACCAATATTCATAAAATCAAGCTCCTTTTTGTAAACAACTATTTGTATCATAGCAAAAAAAATATATTTTTTCCCAGTGAAAATGAATTGACGAATAAAAAAAATTAGTGTATGTTTTGTAATGTAAATAAAAGTTTTGTATAAGGAAACTATAAAGGAGAGAATGAAATGAATCAACATATTGGTAACTTAATTATTCGTATCGTGTTAGGGGTAACATTCTTCATGCACGGTTTAACAAAATTCCAATCAGGAATTGACAATATTGCAGGATGGTTTACAAGTATTGGTTTACCAGGAGGACTTGCATACGGTGTAGCAACGTTTGAATTAGTTGGAGGTCTATTATTAATTCTAGGTTTAGGTGTAAGATATATTGGATTATTATTTGCACTTGTTATGGTTGGAGCAATCGTAAAAGTGAAATGGTCAGCTGGTTTATTGGGAGATGGAAAAAATCCTGGTTTCGAATTAGAACTTGCATTATTAGCAATGGGTGCATACTTATTTGTTGCAAAAGCTGATGGCTTTGTAGATAATTTCTTAAAAGAAAAAATGTCAAAGAAGAACTAATTTAAATGGGGGGGCTAACAAGATGAGTTTTCAACTTCATCCCGATACAACACTTGATGTTGTTCATTTATACGTATCTAATGTAAAGAAATCACTAGAGTTTTATACGGAAGTACTAAGTATGAAGGTGCTAAGAGAAGAAGAAGCAGTCGTTACATTTGGGAATGAAAATGATGAACCACTTCTTATCATTGAAGAAAAGAAAGAAGCTTTTCCGAAGCAAAGAGGAAGAACAGGGTTATATCATTACGCAATTTTATTACCAAGTAGACAGGATTTAGCGAATGTTCTTCGTCATCTTGTAGAGATGGTATATCCACTACATGGCGGAGCCGATCATTACTTTAGTGAAGCTCTTTATTTAGCTGATCCAGATGGAAACGGGATTGAAATTTATCATGATCGACAAAAAGAAGTTTGGCGTGATGAGAATGGAGAACTCCCATTTGTTAGTAACCCGTTAGCTGGTGAAGAATTATTACAGCAAGGAAGTACATGGAATGGCTTTCCAGCTGGTACTGTGATGGGGCATATTCATTTTCATGTAGCTGATTTAGAGGAAGCGAAACGTTTCTATGTTGATGGTCTTGGTTTTGAAGTAACGATCCCAGCTCGTAATGGAGCGTTGTTCGTATCAGCAGGTGGTTATCATCATCATATCGGTTTAAATACGTGGCAAGGTGAAGGGGTACCACCGCAAATGCCAGGTTCTGTTGGTTTAAAATATTTCACAATTGTACTAGCGGATGAAAAACAAAAAGAGCAAGTATGTGAAAGCTTAAAAAATATTGGCAAGATTGCTACGTACAAAGATGGAATATTACAAGTCGAGGATCCATTTGGACATTGTATCCATTTCAAAATAAAAGGAGAAGCCTAAAAAGGCTTCTCTTTTTTATTTTCTTATAATTGCATTTTCGTTTTGTAAAAATAGTTCGTCAAATTGTTTTGCAAGCTCAAAATCTAGTTTCGTTAAACCTTTTGCATTCCAAGATGACAAAGTAATAATAACTGCTTTATACTGGATAAGGATAAATGGATGGTGATTATGTTCTTCTGATAGTTTGGCGGCTTCAGAGACAAATTCGACTCCTTTTAAGTAGTCGGAAAACATATATTTTCGTTCAATCCATTTCTCATCTTTTACCATCCATTTATCTACCTTCAATAATTCCTCGTGAACTTCTTCTTCAGTTAATCTTAGCATCATTTTTCACATCCTTTACTGGAAGTAACGCAAGACCATTGTTAATAAGGCGTGTTACAGCTTCGTCAGTTGTGAAAGTAGAAAGTTGATGTAGTAATGCTGCAGATGTTTCATGCCCTTTGTTATGCTCTAAAAGTAACTCTAATACTTCAAGGCGCAGCAACCATTCTTTCGCATAAAATTTATTTAACACTTCTTGAATTGCTACTAATTGATCGATATGCGCTTCGTGTAAAATCCCCTCACTTCGAATATCTCGAACTGTTTGATACATACGTTCAAGTTCATTCAGTACAAGTGGAGCAGGAATTTCTTGAACTTCTTCATCCATTGGGAAAAATGCTGCTGCATCTGCGGCACCTGGGAATACTGAAGTGATTTGTGAGCCAACAGCCATATCAAATGCGCCCCATGAAGCATCAAATAAAACGCGGGCGTTATAAGTAACTGTGCAATCGATAAAGGAAATAAGAGCAATTTTCTTATCGTTTTTTACAATATCTGTTACTGTTCCTTTTACATGAATACCACTTGCAAAAGTAAACTCAGCGATAGTTCCAATTGTAATTCCTAATGATTGTAGTTGTTCGTCTGTACAATTTTCTAATGCAATATTTTCAGTGAGTAATCCAATTGGTGTTCCAAATCCGTCACTGTGTACAGAAGTAGAATGATTCGCTAACTGTTTATTATGAAGTGCTAATGCCGTTGGCGAATTTGTTCGCATGTAAATTAATTCACCTGCATCGTTTTCAATTGTCTCGCTAAATGTACCTGTAATTTGTAATCCGCTATTTAGCTCAGCTGTTGCATAGTTCTCAGAGCGAATTGCTTTTTCTAAACCTTCTTTTCCACCTGTTTTAAAGGCCATTGTTTTAGAAAATGTTTCAAGCGCATCTGTTAATTCTTCAAAGGACTTGCAAACGAATAGTTGTGGTTGCATTTTTGTTACGTCATAAGTTGTCCCTGTACATGCTTCGATAGAAAATGGAACTTTTTCTACAGCGTCTGTTAAGCAATGTTTGCTTTCGCCAACAGAAGAAAGGAGACCAGCACCATATATTTTTGGATCATCTATATTTCCAATCAATCCATATTCTACTGTCCACCAGAAAAGACGTGAAATTTGTTCAGCTTCTGATAAACCAGAAACTAAGTTTTGTTTTTCAATTACAGCATTTTCAGCAGCCTTAACTTCATCAGGAGTAGAAGTAGGGCTTTCTTTTACTATCGTTAATGTACGAACAGCTTCAAATGCATCATGTTCTTCTTTTGTAGAGAAAGCTTTTGCACCAATTTGCCCAAAACGTTTCACATATTTTGCATATGTAGGATCAAGTAAAATCGGTGCGTGTCCTGCGGCTTCGTGTACGATATCTGGCGCTGGTGTGTACTCGATATTTTCTACTTTCCGAATATCTGTTGCGATCGGTAGTAATCCGTGTCCTTGGAAATCGAAGAATGCTACGCCGGGAATAAGTCCGTCAATCGTTACAGCACCCCAGCCACTTGGTGCCAAACACTCATTCATTTCTTCTACTTTTGGAATTGAATCTATATTAATACCAGATGATTGTAGTCCGTTCACATAGGCTGGATGAGCAACGTCTTTTAAGAAGCTATGATTTTGTCTCATAATATAACGCCACACAGCGTGATTCACCGGTGTGTATTGATCATAATGTTGTGTGGATACGAATGGTTTTAAATGTGATGGAATTTCTGTTTTCTTTGTCATTTAGACATCCTCCTTTTTTTCAATAAAATTGAATATCGATTTCGTATAGCTTGTATCACCTCCTTTCATTTTTGTAAGCGCTTATAAAATTTTATCATAAGATTCGGAATTATTTAACATCTGTTTCTGTGAGAAATAGAAAAAGCCCCTATCGGAAAGTCCGATAGGGGCGAAAGAATCGCGGTACCACCCTATTTGTAAGTGAAAATATACTTACATCTCAATTAATGATAACGGAAAAATTCCGTCTTTTCCTTCATGCATAAAAGCACTACGAAAAAGAAGCTCCAGAATTGTAATTCATACTTATATATGTGCTAATTTCCACCGACCATTAGCTCTCTGTAACAGGGATATAAGATACTACTGCGATTCTTTCAACGCGTATATATGAAATTGTGTAAGAGGATGGACGCAAAAAAGTCCCTATCGGAAAATCCGATAGGGACGATAAAAATCGCGGTACCACCCTATTTGTAAACAACTAATTGTTTACCACTCACTTTACGATAACGGAAAGATCCGTCTTTCTCTTCATGCATAAAAAGCATTACGGGAAAGAAGCTCCAGAATTGTAATTCACGCTTGTATATGTACTGATTCGCACCAACCATCAGTTCTCTGAGACAGTGATATAAGTCGCTACTAGTATTCCTTCAAAGCCGATATATAATTCGTTCAACTAAACTATGTTTTGTATTATAAAACTATATTAAAAAAATTGTCAACAAAATTTTTTTATCCCGTGTTAATGAGCAGTAAAATTCCTACCTCAAAATTCGGTTGGAGTAAAGAAGTGAGAGGGGAGATTAACTGCCCGTAACTCCCGATTGGTGAAGGCTAATAATCAGTGGGGATGAACGAAATCTCCACTGATTAGAGTTTCACTTTATTTCACTTCTAAATTAACAGTTAAATTAGAGGTATTGCCAGCTGCATCAGTTGCTACAATGTGAATAGTATTTTTTCCTTCTTGTAATTGAGTACGATCGAAATAAATGTCATAGCTTTTCTCCCAAGGGTTCAGGAATGCCTGGTCCCATACACCATTTCCGTTAATTTCATATTGCATTCTCACTGGAATACCAGGTGCTATCCAACCAGATTCTGACATCCAATCTAGTAGAATATCATCAACTTTTCCTTTAATTACGAGATTTTCTTGGTCAACTTCGTATGTTAACTTAGGTGCAGTTCGATCAAGAAATACAGCAGCTGTTTGTTTTGTTTCTCCGCCAGAATTAGAAGCAACTGCTTCGATTTGATATAGCCCGTCAGCTAAAGGAGTGCCATCGGCTTTTGTACCATTCCATTTGAAAGGTTTGTATCCAGGAGTTGCATTTTTAGCTTGATGGATAATCCCTTGATACGTTACACGTTCTTTCGTAACTAAATTTGCATGCAATGTGACATCATCCACAGGCGCAACTAAATAGTAGTTGATGAGATTATCATCTAGTACGTGGTCGCCATTTGGGCTAAAAGTAGAATTAATAATTTCAAGTCCATCGATACGTTTATAATCTTTAGGATCGATACTAAATGTGAATGGAATTCGAATTTCTTCTTTTGCCCCTTGTTCTTTTACATATACATTTCCAGTATACACACCTTGTGGTAGTGAGCTATCTACATTGATAGTAAATGGTTTTTCGGTACTACTATTTGGTTGTATGCTAATCGATGAAGGGACAGAAGCTCTTACTTTTGTGTTTGTGTTTGCATCTAGTAATTCCACACGAGTTGAAAAACTTTTCTTTTTACTAGAAAGGTTTTGTAATGTAACATTTTGCGTCAGTTTTACTTTTCCGCTATTTGGCTTAATAAGACCAAAGCTGACATTGTTAGGTTTTACTAATACATTTGTTTGAGCTGCTTTCGGAATGTTAATTAAACCTGATCCTTGTGCCATAACAGGGTATGTATTTTCATTGACATCATGTAATGTTTTGGCATTGTTAGCAAGAGCCGCTTTCAATTGTTCTGTCGTCCAATCAGGATGCATTTGACGCAAGAGGGCAACCGCTCCAGCTACTTGCGGAGCAGCCATACTTGTTCCGTTATGCGATTCATAGCCGCCTCGCGGTACTGTACTAGTAATTTGTACTCCAGGTGCAACAACATCAGGCTTTATTAGCCAACTTCCTTGTGATGGTCCTCTTGAACTAAAGTTACCGATAAGTTCTGTTTGCTTTGGTTGTCCAATTTTTATATTTTTCTTTCGTTTTGTAATTAAAGTTTTTAATTCTTCCCCATTTGTATTTGATAATTCCATTACTGGGACAGCTAGATGTTCACGTGAAAAATATTCCGGCATCATATTAATTTCTTTTTCGCTAGAGATTAATAACACACCAAGTGCCCCAGCTTGCTTCGCTTGTTCTGCTTTTACTAATGTACTAGAAGTACCTTGTAAAATAAGTGCGAATTTCCCTTTCACATCTTGTTTTGCATAATCACTTGGATTGCCATAACCAACGTATACAAGAGGGGAATCATTTCCTATTGGAAAATCGGATTTTGATAACGGTAACCCTTGATATGTTTTGCTGGAACCAGCTACTTGGAATGTTGGAAACGGGATAGAAACCGTAGATGCTCCAACAGAAATGACACTACTTGCGTTACCGGGAGCATCAACAGACCAAGGTTTTGGTCCGTCATTTCCATTTGAAACGACAGTAGTAACACCAAGTTTCGCTGCTCGTTCTAACGTTAATGTTACAGGCTGATCAGGTACATTTAAATCCTGCCCAAGGGAGAGGTTTAACACATCCGTACCATCTTGAATCGCTCGCTCAATCCCTTGGATAATATCATCTGTTGTACCAGTTCCACCGTCATTCATTACACGATAGGCTAGAATAGAAGCGTTTGGAGCAACGCCTTTAATTTTTCCGTTACCAGCAATAATTCCAGCTACATGAGTACCATGTACGTTACCATCCATTGGATCGCTATCTTCATCAACCGTGTCATATCCACCGATATAATTTGCCTTTAAGTCAGGGTGTGTATAGTCTACGCCAGAGTCGATAATGGCTACTTTCATGCCTTTTCCATCAAGCGGTTTGCCAGATGGATCTTTTAAATTCCACGCTTCAGGTGCACCAATTGTCGGTCCACCGATATTTGGTGCTTCTTCGTTAGTAGTACTTTTTGATGTTTCATGCAATTTATATGTTAAGTTCGGATAGACTGCTTTTACTTCAGGTAAAGAGGCAAGAGAGGTAATTTGATTTCCAGGAACTGAAATAGAGAATCCGGAAAATAACGTATTATACACTTCTTTAATTTTTGCACCAGGTGCTTTTTCTTTTATTTTCTTAGTCGTATCTTCTTGTGCTTTTTTGAGCTCAGCATGATAAGACTGCGCATTACTATTTTGTAAATCTGGAGCATGCTGAATATTACTTTGAGCAGCGAGAGGTGCATGTTGCAATTCTACAATTACTGATATTTCTTTTGTTGTTTTCGTTTCAACATTTTGAGCAATTTTATGTTCTCCCCACTGTTCAATCGTTGTTTTTAATTGTGGACTAAATTGCTTCTCCTTTTGTAGTGATTCAGCATGAGCGCTTAAAGCTCCAAAACTAGAAAAGACAAGCGCCATGCTTAATAGTGTAGATGTAGTTTTTTTCATTGATACTCCCCCTAATAAAAAGTGCTAATATTCAGAAATGTAATCTTACATTTTAGTTAGAACTTATACATATAAATGTTTGCTAAACTATACTTTCGACACAATTCATACCAATCCTCTATGAATTGAAAATTTCTTGGGGAATTTTTTCTGATTATGTCGAATCGATATTTTTCACATATTGTAGGAAGAAAGTGAGGAATGCTATGAGGGAAATGGAGTGATGGTATGAAAAGGCTAATAGTAAGTGGTAGTGTAGTGTTGTTTATGTTTTTATGTTCTATCGCTATTACTAGCGCAGAAAATAATAGTGTGAAAGTTGCTTTTATTCGTCATCATAACCTTTGGATTAAAGTTGATGGGAAAGAAAAACAACTTACAAAAGGAGAGAACATAACAGGGCCAAAGTGGTCACATGATGGAGAATGGCTGGCATATGTAAAAGGGGAGAAACAAAATATTCTTGAGTTATATCGGCTGAAAGATGGAAAGAAAGTTACGCCGTTTCACTCAGAAGCATCGAATTATCAATGGTCACCAATAGAAAATATAATTGCATTTATATTTACAGGTACATTACATACATTTGATGTAGAAAAAAAGAATGCAGATTTTGAAAATGTATCGGCTGGTGTAGGGGATTATGCATGGTACCCCGATGGAAAGAACTTTCTTGTATCCTCTGAAGCGCACTTACTTCCAACAGGATGGACAGGGGCTCAGCTATATGAAGTGCAAAAAGATGCACATATGAATCCTCACAAAATGAAGCATTTGTATGCATTGCCAAATGAACACGATGATTTCCTAGCGCTAGTAGCAAGTGGCTTTAAGTGGTCACCAGATCAAAAGTGGATTTCATTTTTAGCAGTACCGACAGCTTCATGGTCAGCTGATAGTAATACGCTTTGCTTAGTTCGAGCAGATGGTAGTCGGTTTGAAAAGGTAGATCAAATGTTATTAAACACACAATGGTTCAAATGGGCGCCAGCCAACAATATATTGGCCTATATTGAAGGAAGCGGGAGAGTTGCATTAGAGAATAAACATTTGAAAGTAAAAGAATTGCCAGCACTTCAGCAGAACACATTTACACCGAAAGGATATGTCGATTGGGATTTTACATGGAAGAATGATAACGTAATTATCGTTTCACGAGCAAAAGAGGCGGGAATAGAAACTCCACCAGAAAAAAGACCACTACCATCTTTATATGAGATCGATAGTACAAGTGACGAACAACATCGAATCACAAAGCTACCTCATAGGCAAGGAGATTATCATCCGCTCTTCATGAATAAGAGTAATCAATTAATATGGATACGTTCAGACCGTAAGAAAGCGGATGTATGGCTTGCTCATAAGGATGGAAAGCATGAAATGAAGTGGATTGAAAATATAGATGTACCAGAATGGTATTATGAGAAATGGAATTGGGGAAATGTTATCTCGGTAAAAGAAGAATAAAAAACTACCTAAAAGATTGTTTTAGGCAGTTTTTTACTGTTATTTATGTGTTTTATTTGGCTTTTTTTTCGCTGGGTTTCCGTTCCCTTGGCGCTTTCTATTTTGTTCATCTTTTGCTTGTTTTTCATGTAGTGTATCTAAAAATTCATTCGAGTTACTCATGTTTATATCTCTCCTTTCATTTTGTCATGATTACTATAACCATTTAGGAGGATAATCATGAGTTAGAAGTTAGGCACTTAATTTTCTTCGATAATGTAAGTAAAATATTCCATACATAACAAATAGCATGAGTAAAACTTGTAACTCTACATTTTCTTTTAAAATAGCTGCGATAGTGTCTGGTAAGTACGGTGATTTATCGTTTGTGCTTAAACCTAACCATTTATTTAAGAGGCTAATGGTACAAAACATAAAAACACCGGACCAGCTTGCCGTAATTGCTTTTTGCTTAATTTTTGTTTCACGTTCATCATCTGTAATCCAAGGATTAGCAGTTTTATCACTACTAAAGAAGCCGTTTATATATCCCCATACAATCATTCCAATAAAGACAATTATCCATTTCATATATGTAATTCTCCTTTCTGTGTAAAAAGTTTTTTACATATAATATTGTAATATTTTACAAAGTTTCATGTCAAATGTTTTTTACATATTGGTTTTCATATAGCAGGAATAAAGTATGAGATAGGGAAGAAATATGTAAGAGGATTTCATAATGAGAGGAGGAAGGGGATGAAAATTGTCTTTGTTCGGCACGGGGAAGGAGAACATACAAGGGATTTGCCATCAAGTTTAAAAGTGCTTCATCCGCCATTGACGGATGAAGGAAGGAATCAGGCTAAATTACTTCAATGCAATGTGCCATTACAAGAGGCGGATATATTAATTGCTAGTCCTACACTTAGAACTTTGCAAACGGCGACAATATGGAGTGCGAAAGTTGCTTGTCAAAAAATCGTTCATCCATATGTATCTCCGCGTATTTTTCCTTATCGAGAAGAAGCGAGAACATTACCGTGCGATTATATAGTAGATCAGGGAATGATAACAAAGTTATTTCCGCATTTTTCGATAGAGAAAAGCTCAAATAATCAGTTATGGAAGGAAGGTATAAACACTATTTCAGAGAATAGTTTTCAGCAAATAGTAGATAAATTTCTTCTTTGGTGTTATGAACTGGGTGCGGAAAGAATTTGCATTGTATCTCACGATGGAACAATTACAGCATATAGGCAATATTTACAGAAAGTCGTTTTAACTAGATCAGATTTTTTGAAAGAAACGGGCATATATGAAATGGATTTATCCCATAAAATTCTGATTGATAAGGGCTGATTATAGGATGGGGGTTGTATGTTGAATGTTGCACTAGTAGTTGGTTTTAATTCGGATTTAGAGGCGCAATCAATCCGAGCATCTCTTGAATATTTTGGTGCAAGGGTTGTGACATATTGGATTGGTAGACCGAAAGATTTTGTGGAAGTTCTTTCTGGAAAGAACTTATTTAACGATATTAATTATATTATTTTTTGCTTTCATGGTGAAGAAGGGAAGTTTGTCATGGAAGAGTTAGGCGAAGAAGTATATGAACAAGATGAACCGAGAGGGTATTTTGGTACAGAAGAAATTTATAAATATGCAAAATTGCATAATACACATATTGTAAATAGCGGGTGCACGTTAGGGGAGCAAAATCTAGCAAAGTCTTTTTTACATAGTGGTGCGAAATCATATATTGGATCGATTGATTATGTAGATGGAAATGCAGCACTTATGTTTACTATACGCTTATTTTATGGGGTTATTAACCATGGGAAAACGTTAGAAGAAGCCTTTCAAGAAGCGAGTTTAATTGATGAGGAGACACATACATTTCGATTCTATAATTAGTGTGAAACACGTTTATTCTATATTCGAATAAACGTGTTTCACATTTAACTCACATTTTTTTTACATTTTTTTCAATGAAAATGGTTATCACTTGTGGTATGATATGTTCAAGTTTTTACAGGCAATAAAAGTTACTATATAAACGTTAGTTTTTAATGTTTCATACGCATGTCACAGATTATTCATAATTAACGTTTAAAAAATAAGTAACTAATGTTATTATATTATCTGTAACTAACTTAATTACAACTTTAGGAGGAAGATATGGTTATTCAATTTTTAAGAGAAAACAAAGCAGTTTCTTTTGCATTAGCAGTAATTCGAGTATATCTTGGTTACACATGGTTAATGGCTGGAATCGGTAAACTACAAGGAAAAGGATTCGATGCAACAGGTTATTTGCAAGGGGCAATTGAAAAATCTAAAGGTGCACAACCGGCTGTTCAATCTTGGTGGGCATCATTCTTACAAGAATTTGCAATTCCAAATGTAGATTTGTTTAATACACTTGTAACATGGGGAGAAATTTTAGTCGGAATTGGTTTAATTGTAGGCTGTTTAACAAAAACAGCGGTCTTTTTTGGTCTTGTAATGAACTTTTCCTATATGTTTAGTGGGTCAATTGGTGTGAACCCTGAGATGGTTATCTTATCTATGTTTGTTCTTGTTTCCGGTATGAACGCTGGGAAATTTGGAATGGATGGCTTCGTTATCCCGAAAGTATTAGGATCAAAAACTCCAAAACGCCAAAAGCAAGCTGCTTAATATATGAAAACGGGTATCTCATTTTGAGATACCCGTTTATGTTATTTTTCAACTTTAATCGGATTGTTCTTAAAGAAATCTTTTACATACCCGACAAATTCTTGTGGTTCTTGGCGAAATGGTGCATGATAACCTTTTTCAATAATATGTAAAGTGCTATTTTTTAAGAATTGATGATACGTTTCTCCTTCTTTCCAGGAAACGCTACTATCATTTCTGCCCCATATAATTAAAGTTGGCTGTTTTATTTCATTTGCATTAATTTTAAGACGTCTAGGCCATAATTTCATTTTATTATAATGCTCTTCATCATTACGTTTGAATTTCACTTTGCTTTCATCATAATCTGTAATAGAAGAAACGGCATTTAAATCAGTCGACAATTGTGGTTTTGGTGAGCCTTGTTTATTAACGAATGTATGAGGGCCACCTGTAGCATCAGTTAAAATAAGGTGAGAAACTGCTTCAGGATATAAATATGTTAAATTTAGAGAAATTTCTCCCCCCATGGAATGCCCCAGTATTGCGAATGAATCATACCCTAGTTTTTTCATTAATTTATAATACAAATTTGCATGAGTTGGAAAAGAATAATAAAAATCCATTGGCTTAGATGAGCGCCCGAATCCTAAAGCATCTACAGAAATAATTGTATGATCTTTTGCTAAATCGGAGTAAATCTTTTGAAAACCATCTGATGACCCTCCAAAGCCATGAATCATAAGTAAAGGTGGTTTTTCATTACCAATCTTTTTAAAGTAAATGGTTTGACCATCTATTTCTACCATTTTTTCCTCGGTAGCTAGTTTCGCTGTAATTGTATTTTTAACTTGTTTTACTTGTTCTACTGGCTTTTCTGCTGCACTACATCCTACTAATAGTGTAAGAGTAAGACAACCTACCATAAAATAGCTAAATCGCTTCAATTAGGTGTCTCCTTTCTAACATAACGCTGTATCTATCATAGCAAATAGCATATTACGATTTCCAGGAAGTTGGCTACCATTTTTTATCATAAGAGGTGAAAGGAGCGTTTCTTGGAAATTTTCTGTTTGAAGAAATTGACGAAATGTAAATTGTGAGTGTGGAACATCAATTCGTACTATACCATTCCAACATTCACATATCTTTTTTAATAATTGGATAGCATCTTCTTCTTGCTTGGCGATAAGTGGATTGATACATAATATATTGCCCTTTTGTATGCATAATGAAAAAGCTTCTATACAGTTATTTCTTTCAATTTTAAAAGAGTATACGGCCCTTGGTAATAGCAAAGAGTAAAGTAGAGAACGATTCATACCAGTTGCAATTTGATCCAGAGAAGTAAGAGATATAAGGTCTTCTTCTTGTACTTGTTGTAAGTGAGAAGGATACGTCTTAATAGTCTGCTTTTCAAAACGATGAATCGTTGTTGCTGTTTGAAATCCACATGATGTGTATAGAGGTTCGCCAGCTTTTGTCGCAATAAGTGCAATGGGTTGTTTTGGATGAATTTGTTCCAAGCAATGATTTAGCAACATGCGCCCTAATCCGCGTCCTTGAAAATTAGGGTGAACGATTAACATACCAATGGAAGCGAAGTTACTTGGAAAGGGAAATACTCCTCCAGTCGCAATGAGTTTGTTTTCATTAATGTAACCTACAAGTGTGCCGATAGAAAGATACATTTCGAATTGTTTTTTCATAAAAATTTCATCGTGTAACCATCCAACAGATTTGCAAAGATTAAGTAATTCAAAAATAAAAGACTCATTTAGCTTTACTATTTTCATAAAGGCTCACCGCATTTCTATTTATTTTCATAAAAATAGAGTCAAAATGTAAAAAAAGAGATTTACGTTAAATGAAATCCAACTTGTTTATATTTAAATTGTAAAGGGCGGGATGATTGATACAAAAAGACAAAGTTATACAAATTATAACTGATATTTACATAAGTTAACAAAAAATTTACATACAGCTAATTTTCTCTTAATAGTCTTCCATTAAATTTGATAGTGGGAAATGAATAACCTAATTAGGGGGACAAGACAGTGAAAAAGTTTGTGAAAAAAGCATGGCCATTTGCAGTTGTGGCATCATTAGCAGTTACTTCGGTAGCAACATGGAATTTTACTCGTTCTAGTGAGGTTAATGCAGATGAGAACGGAAGCAATGCAAAGATTAAAAATGTTATCGTATTAATTGGGGATGGTATGGGCCCTTCATATATGACGGCTCACCGTTATATGAAAGATAATCCAAAAACCTTTGAAATGGAATCTACAGAATTTGATAAGCATCTTGTAGGAACACAAAAAACATACCCAGAAGATGAACATGAAAATATTACAGACTCTGCATCGGCAGCAACAGCTATGTCAGCAGGGATTAAAACATATAATGCTGCAATTGCAGTTGATAATGATAAAGCGGAAGTGAAAACAGTTCTTGAGCAAGCGAAAGAAAAAGGGAAATCAACGGGACTCGTTGCAACTTCTGAAATTACACATGCAACACCAGCTGCTTTCGGTGCGCATGACATTAGCCGTAAAAATATGGACGCAATTGCAAATGATTATTTTGATGAGAAAATTAAAGGGAAGCATAAAGTAGATGTTATGCTTGGCGGCGGCGTAAAGAACTTTGTTAGAAAAGATCGTAATCTTACAGAAGAGTTCAAGAAATCTGGTTATAGCTATGTAACGGATCGAGATCAATTGTTAAATGATAAAAATGATCAAATTCTTGGTTTATTTGCACCAGGTGGATTAGATAAAATGATTGACCGTAATGAGAAAACACCTTCATTAGAAGAAATGACTAATGCAGCAATTGAGCGTTTGAACAAAAATAAAAATGGTTTCTTCTTAATGGTGGAAGGAAGTCAAATCGACTGGGCTGGACATGATAATGATATTGTTGGTGCAATGAGTGAAATGGAAGACTTCGAAAAAGCTTTCAAAGCAGCGATTGAGTTTGCGAAAAAAGATAAAAATACGTTAGTTGTTGCAACGGCAGATCACGCTACTGGTGGATTATCTTTAGGTGCCAATGGCGAGTATAACTTTAAAGTAGATCCAATTAAAGCTGCAAAGCGTACACCAGACTTTATGGCAAATGAGATTGCAAAAGGTGCAAATGTAGAAGAAACATTGAAAAAGTATATTGATTTACAATTAACTCCAGAAGAAATTCAAGCTGTAAATGATATAGCTCCTTCAAAAGATGTAACAAAGATTGATAATGCAATTGAAGATATTTTCAATAAGCGCTCGGTTACAGGCTGGACAACGGGTGGACATACAGGGGAAGATGTGAACGTATATGCATTTGGTCCAGGTAAATACTTGTTCTCTGGCGTTCAAGAGAATACAAATATAGCGAAACGTGTCTTTGATATTGTTGGCGGCGGCGATCCGAATAAAGGAAGACGCTAATTAAGAGCGAAAGTGAGGCGAAATGCCTCACTTTTCTTTTTAGGAGTTGGGAATATGAAAAATTTATTTAGGAAATTAAGATTCCTTTTAGTATTTGTAGTATTACTAGTTGGATGTCAACAAGAAGAGAATAATGTAGAACAAAAATCTACTACTAAAAAAACTGAGGAAAAGGTACAAATAACAAAAGAAGAAGAGAGATCTATTCAAGATGTTATTCATACATTTGTGCGAACGACGAATGAAAAAAATCTTGCAGAACATATGGAGTTATTTTCAAAGAAGATGCCTAGTGCTGAAGACTTAAAAACACAAAAAGAAGCCGCATTTCAAAAGGGAAATAAGAAAATTGAATTGGAACATATAGATATGAAAGTTAGTAAAGTAGGGTATGTTATTGTTGAAACGAAAGAAAAGGAAGTAGACGACAGTATCACTCTTCAAAAAAAAGTACAGTATGCCCTTGGAAAAGAAGAGGATAAATGGAAGATTGAAGAGGTTCGAACAATAGAGAAAAAATAACGTGAAACTTTAATAAGTGTAGGAGTCGTACTTCCCAAAATGGTAGAAAAAAGGTTCTCATTGGCGAGAACCTTTTTTTATAGTGGTAGCATAATTTGATTTGAGCATGCCTCAATATCATCAATATCTTGACGGATTGTGGCCATTTTATTATCAAGATCTTCAGCTTTCATTGCTGCATCATGTAGTTCATCTTTTAAATACTCCGGTATTTTCCCTTCATATTTATAATAAAGTTTGTGTTCTAAACTTGCCCAAAAGTCCATTGCTAGTGTACGTAACTGAATTTCTGCAAATACATCTTTTGTACCAGAATTTAGTGATAAAGGGTATTTAATAATCATGTGTAAACTTTTATATCCGTTTCGTTTTGGGTTAGCGATATAATCTTTTACTTCTATGACTTCCATATCTTCGCGTTTTTGAATGACTTCTTTCAAATGATAGATATCTTCTACGAAGCAACATGTAATACGAATACCAATAATATCTTGTAAATGTGTTTGAGCGTTTTCAACTGTTGGTAATAAGCTTTTGCGCTCTAGTTTTTTAATAATACTTTCAGGTTGTTTTAGTCTTGTTTTTATATGTTCAAACGGGTTGTAATCCTCTAGAAATTGAGCTTCCCGGTTCATAATTTCAAATTTAGTTTTTAACTCTTCTAAAGCAAATGTATATGGTAATACAAAAGCTTTCCAGTAGTTAACTGTTGATTGATTATATTCCATTTATATACACACCTTTTCCTATTTGCAAGTGAGGTCGTTATTATACTAAATACCAAATCATATAAGCGCAAGCAGCAAATGATGAGATCATAAAGCGATATTTAGTTTTCATACTTTCAACTCCTTTCGAGTAAGATTTTATATAAATAAACGTGATTGTTAATAAGTTCACTATGTACAGTTTCTATAGTAATAGATTCGTGTGAATTTCGTATGAACTAATTGTTTCAGCTTTTTGTCTTTTTTGCTGTTAATCATAATTATTATTCGGATTTAAAGTGTTTTTATTTGATTTATCTATTTGTATAAATTAATGTATATTTGAATTTATAGTTATTAAGGAGGATATATGGTGAACTTTGAAGAATTAGCAATTGCTAGACGTTCTGCAATGAAATTTATACAAGGTATAGAAATCCCTAATGAGGATTTAAAAAAAATATTTGAGTTAACTAAGCTTTCTCCATCTTGCTATAATTTGCAGCACACACATTATGTTGTAATTCGTGATCAAGAGCGAAAAGAAAGATTAAAAGAATTAGCTTTCGGTCAATATAAAGTATCGAGTGCATCAGCGGTAGTGCTCGTTTGTGGTAATAAAAAAGCATACCAAAATGTTGAAAATATTTACTTCGGTATGAAAGTTTTAAAAATGATTGATGAATGTGAATATGAAGATACAATTAGGCAAACGAAAGGTTTATATGAAGGAAAAGGAGAGCGTTTCATGGAGGATGAAGCGATTAGAAATGCTTCGTTAAGCGCGATGACTTTTATGTACGCAGCTAAATATTATGGCTATGATACATGTCCAATGATTGGTTTCGATGAAAAAGCAGTACAAAGTGAATTAAATATGCCGGAGCATATAGTACCTATTTTAATGATTACGATCGGAAAAAGTGATATGACTAAAACTCGCCCACGAGGATATCGAAAGCCGATTAGTGAATTTGTTACATACGAATCGTTTTAATAACGTGAAACTTTTAATTAGTGGGGGTCTTACTGCCCGTTAATGCGGGAGAAAATTGATTTAACTATAAAAACAAGGGGATTCTAAATGGAATCTTCTTGTTTTTGCAATTGACAAATAGAATGAAGTTTTATAATATATAAATCGTAATCATTACGTTTTAGTTGCGATCTTTGAAAGAAAGGAGAATTAAATATGCGTGTAAATATTACATTAGCTTGTACGGAGTGCGGCGATCGTAATTACATTTCTAAGAAAAATAAACGAAACAATCCAGAACGCATCGAACTAAAAAAATATTGTCCACGATTAAAGCGAGTAACGTTACATCGTGAGACGAAGTAAAAGACTAGAGATATCTCTAGTCTTTTTTTTATAGTTCCTTGGTTTTGTTTGTTATAATTACCTTAAAATGTAATAAAGGGAGCGGTATGATGAATCAAAAAGATAAGGAAAGAAAAGAGCGAGTGGCTCATATTATTAACATTCCAGATGAATATAGTCTTGTTGTAGATGATCAAGAAGGGGTTGATGACCCGTATCATCTATTATGGTGGGAGCATAAAGAGGATCAGGAGAGAACGATACAAATTACATTGAATAGACATACTGGTAATTTAATTGAATTTAGGATAGATGATGGAAATTATTTTTCGAGTGATAAGGAAGTTATAGAGGAGAATAGGGTAAGAGAGATTGCAAATGTATTTATAAAAAAACATGTGGAAGAAGGATTAGAGTTTTATACATATGTAACTATCCAGGATGATTGGCGTGGCTGGAAAGAAATAAATTATATGCAAGAAGTAAATGGATATCCATTACCGGATACAGGATGTGTGGTGCAAGTGCATCCTTCAGGGAATGTTGTGAATTTTCATTATAACGGACGAGAAAGCATAAAAGAAAAGCCGTTATGGCCAAGTGAGATTGTTGAGGAGAATATCGTTTTAGACAACTTAAAGGCCAAACAAGATATGAGGCTTGTATTTGTAGATTTAACACATTCTTTATGTAAATATGAAAATGGAGAAGAAGTAAAAGGGTACCACCTTGTGTATGTACCAGAACCTAGTCATGTATTTATTGATGCAAGTACAGGTAAAGATTTATTTGGACCAGATCATTATAAATTACCGCCAACAGTGGCTGTTAGAAAACAAAAAAAGGGTAGCCAACAAGATGATGTATTCGATTTATTTGACTGGGATAAAGAAAGTTTTACAAAAGTAGTTGAGACGGAAAATGATGATGAAATAAGGATGAAATTTGTTCCGAAAGAGGAATTACAAAAACAGAAAGAAGAAAAGAATCCATATTTAATGAATGAATTCTTTAACAAGCATTTACCGATGTTGAAATATAATAATTTAGTTAGCGTTACAATTGATAAATTAACCAATGAATTAACTGGTTTTATAAAACTGACAGATGATAAAGAAGTAAAGCAAATACTGTCTAGAGAGGAATGTTTACAAAAAGCACTTCAATTTTTAGAACGAGTTATTCCAGATAGCAAACAATATCTGCGTCTTTGGGAGGAACGGGAAGCAGAAGAAGATGGGATTGAAAGATTTATCTTTTCTGTATATATAAATGATATTCTGGCAGAGTATAACCAATTTATGATCAACATCAATGCAGAAAATGGTGCTGTTATGCACTACTCGGGGGAGTCTAGCAACTTTATAAAAAAATTACTTACATATGAAACAACACCAAAAGTAACAAAAGAAAAAGCGTTAGAAATATACAGAGCGGCTATCCGAGTTAAATTAGAATGGTTTGTAGATCATGATGCAGAGGAAACGAAATACAAACTACTGTACAAACAAACGACAGATGAAAAATATAAAGAACCTTTTGATTGTAGTCGGGAAATTCGTTATATTGATGCCCAAACTGGGAGAAAGATTTGGAGTAAGTAAAATAAAAAGAGTTATTTTCTTTGAAAAATAACTCTTTTTATTTTTATAATTTGCCTGTTCGCTTTTCAAAAGTAAATGTGATAGGAAGATTGGAATGAGAACTATCACTTTTAAATATTACTTTCCATTCTTTAGTATGGGCTTTAATTTCAAAATTAAGAAGATTTATCGCTCTACGTTTATCTATTTCTAAAAACATATTATGAATTTCTGGTTCTTGCTGTAAATTAAGAGCCTTTAGTGTGACTGTAAATGTGAAAAAATTCTGCCCTTCATATACTATTTTTGATATTTTTGTTTTTTGTGTATTTAACAGCACATAAAAACGGTCTGATGGAGTTAATTGTACAGAGTCATCAGTAATTTCATTCTCGCTATTATGAAGTTCAACTAAGAAAGATGTACTATGGGAAGAATCTTTTTTGCTTGTAATCTGTAATTCAGTAGGAATCATCGGTATTTCATAAAAGTCATTCCTTATTATGTTATTGTAATCCTCTGAAAATTTACGGACTTCTTTTGGAAAAGAGTCTTCTTGTGTACTTAAAAAAGTTTTATGTTGCTTTGGAATTTTTTTACTAAAATTTAATGTTTCTTTAAAGTAATAATTGGATCCAGTTAAAAATAAAAAACTACAAATTAATAAAAAAATTCGATACAGATTTTGAAAATGAAAGAACAATAGTATACATGTAATAATTCCAATTACATAGAAAATAAAGATAAGTAGTTCTAGTTTTGAGTGAAACGAGAAACCATAGTTATGAAAAAATTTTATTCCAGTTATAATTTGAGCTCCAAAAAATAAAGAAATTCCAAATTGAAAAAATAATAAATCAGGCCCTCTTTTAATAACAAAAGTAATGAACGAAATGAAAAGTAAAAATACTCCTAAATAAATTGTTACATTTAATAATCGTTCTAATGTAATCATGAATAATGTCCCCTTTAATAGCATATTCATATATAAATAACAATTTTATATAATTATAATATAACAATAAATTATTTTAAATGTTGGAAGTGTTGAGTTTTATAAATAAACTGTACAGACACAAACAACCTCACGCCCACATACACATAATAAAGACCACTATTTTGGCGGAGGTGAAAGGTTTGAGTCTATTCGCCGCAATTGGATATATGGTTCGAGAAGTGTTTGTCTTTGTTTCTTATGTGAAGAATAATGCGTTCCCGCAGCCGTTATCATCAGATGATGAGAGAAAGTACTTAGAGTTAATGGAGCAAGGTGATGCTCAAGCGAGAAATCTTTTAATTGAACATAATTTACGGCTTGTAGCTCATATCGTTAAAAAATTTGAGAACACAGGAGAAGATGCAGAAGATTTAATTTCAATTGGTACGATCGGGCTCATTAAAGCGATCGAGAGCTATTCTGCTGGAAAGGGAACGAAGCTTGCGACGTATGCAGCACGCTGTATTGAAAATGAAATTTTGATGCATTTACGTGTACTAAAGAAAACGAAAAAAGATGTTTCACTTCATGATCCGATCGGGCAAGATAAAGAGGGCAATGAAATATCGCTTATTGATATATTAAAATCAGAGTCTGAAGATGTAATTGATATGATTCAGCTTAGTATGGAGTTAGAAAAAATTAAAGAGTATATCGATATTTTAGACGAAAGAGAAAAAGAAGTGATTGTGAAACGTTTTGGACTTGGGCTAGATAAGGAGAAAACACAGCGGGAAATCGCTAAGGCGCTTGGTATTTCTAGAAGCTACGTATCACGGATTGAAAAGCGTGCTTTAATGAAAATGTTCCACGAGTTTGTAAGGGCAGAGAAAGAGAAAAAAGCGAAAGAGTAAAGTGTATTAGAAGCAGCCATATTTAAAATGGGCTGCTTTTCTTATTGTAAATAAGAAAAGAAAACGCGTTATGCTAAGAAGAAATACATGTTCACTGTTGAAAATGACGGATTCTATCTGTAATATTAGAAGGTGCTAAATAATTTAAGAATAATACCATACTTAGTTTTCTGTATGTATAATAAGGCTGCTTTATATGATATGTGGGAATAAGAACCAATTTTACATATGATATAGAAAGAAAAGAAGGGAAAACTAAAGTTATAGACTGATTAGGGGGTTTCGCAATTTGCGACGTACATTATATCGACTTATGATAGAACTTACAAATGGTCGCTTTACTTCTTATATATTACGTAAATTTGCACAATCTCGTTTGAGCTCTATCATTATTCCATCGTATGCGAAAGTTTTTCAAATTAATCAAGATGAGATGGAAAAGGGTTTGAAGGAATATAGAACATTGCATGAATTATTTACGCGTAAGCTAAAAGAAGGAAAGCGTAGTATTGATACAGATGCATCGAGTATCGTTAGTCCTGTTGATGGTGTTTTTGCAGATCAAGGTCCTATTGAGGATACAAAAACATTTGATATTAAAGGAAAGCGCTATTCAATTGTGGATATGCTAGGTAATGAAGAACGTGCAACGCGATATGCAGGCGGTACATATATGGTAATTTATTTGAGTCCAAGTCATTATCATCGCATTCATAGTCCGCTTTCTGGTTCTGTGACTGAAAGATTTGTACTCGGTAGAAAATCATATCCGGTAAATGCAGCTGGTATGGAATACGGGAAAGAACCACTGTCAAAAAATTATCGTTCTGTTACAGAAGTAAGCAGTGATGGCGAGCATATGGCTCTTGTAAAAGTAGGTGCCATGTTTGTTAATAGTATTGAGCTTTTGCATGAGAGAGACACTGTTCAAAAAGGTGAAGAAATGGCATACTTTACATTTGGTTCAACAGTTGTGTTATTGTTTGAAAAAGATATGATAGAAGTAGTGCAGGAATTAAAGAGTGGACAAGAGCTTCGTCTTGGTCAAAAAATAGCTACTCGCTTAGCTCATAAATAAAGAAAAGCTTTTATAACCGTAAGTAAGAGTTATGGGCAAAGATACTTAATGATGAAATCCCCTAGATGGGAGTACTTGTTTATTCGAGAGCCATCGTAGGATGGCTCTTTTTACAGGGCATCCAATAAATTATCCTTTAACTGTTTAATTGGTAAGGGCTGATTAAACTTTCACTTTATATGTAATCAAGATGATTTGACAAGCTTGTCCTCTAATGAGCGTCTAATGATTTCTTGTTTTATAAGTAAAATGAAGTCGGGATTTAATTTTAGTTCTTTTGCTTTATAATAAGACTCAGTGAGTAACTCAGTGGATAACTGTTCCATATGTTTTGTTTTCAAGGTGAGTCACCTCCTAATAATATAAGGATTGATTCGTTGATGCATTTAATGTACCAAAAAAATATGACAGTCACAAACGAGTGGTTATCCACATACCTAGGTGGATAAAGTGTGTATAGTTTGTTAGTAAATTCCAAATTAACTGAAAAATTAATGTGGAAAATGTGTACAATTTTATCCACAGGTTATATATCGAAAAATGTTGTCGAAAAATTTTATGAAAAATCCTCAAAGAGGTGAAAGAAATTGAAACTATTTTTACCAAATGAATATGTGAAAAATGTATATCATGTTCAACCAGAAGATTTAAAAAAACGTGGGATTAAAGGCGTTATTACTGACTTAGATAACACTTTAATTGAATGGGATCGTCCCAATGCAACACCGCAACTTGAAAAATGGTTCTTGGAAATGAAAGAGCAAGGCATTCAAGTAACGGTCGTTTCAAATAATAATGAGCAACGTGTAAAAGATTTTGCTGATCCATTAGGTATTCCATTTATTCATAGTGCACGTAAACCATTTGTTCGCGCATTTAAGCGTGCGATACAAGAGATGCGTTTGCAGCCAGATGAAGTTGTAGTAATTGGAGATCAGTTACTGACGGACGTGCTTGGTGGCAACCGAGTAGGCCTTCATACAATTTTAGTTGTACCGGTAGCACAAACGGACGGATTAGTAACGCGCTTTAATCGAAAAATTGAACGAAGAATTATGAAAAATATGAAGAAAAAAGGTTTAATTAACTGGGAGGAATAAAGTTTGACTGAAACAATTAAATGTATTGGTTGCGGTGTAGAAATTCAAACAGAAAATAAAAACGAAGTGGGGTATGCTCCTGCCTCATCTTTAGAGAAAGAACAAGTTATTTGTCAACGTTGTTTTCGCTTGAAGCATTACAATGAAATTCAAGATGTATCGTTAACAGATGATGACTTCCTACGCATTTTAAATGGAATTGGAAAATCAGATGCATTAGTAGTCAAAATTGTAGATATTTTTGATTTTAATGGTAGCTGGTTACCTGGCTTACATCGTTTCGTAGGGAATAATAAAGTATTACTTGTTGGAAATAAAGCTGATTTAATTCCAAAGTCAGTAAAACATGATAAAGTAAAACATTGGATGCGCTATAGTGCAAAGCAGCTAGGATTAAAACCAGAAGATGTCTTTTTAATTAGTGCAGCGAAGGGACAAGGAATCGCTGAACTAGCAGATGCTATTGAGTATTATCGCGGCGGCAAAGATGTTTATGTTGTTGGATGTACGAATGTAGGGAAATCGACATTTATTAATCGTATGATTAAAGAATTTAGTGATGAGACTGAAAATGTAATTACAACATCTCATTTCCCAGGAACAACACTTGATTTAATTGATATTCCATTGGACGAAGAGTCTTCTTTATATGATACGCCAGGTATTATTAACCACCACCAAATGGCTCATTATGTTGGAAAGCAAAGCTTAAAGCTTATTACACCAACAAAAGAAATTAAGCCGATGGTATTCCAATTAAATGAAGAACAAACGTTATTCTTTAGTGGATTGGCACGTTTTGATTATGTAAGTGGTGGTCGTCGTGCATTTACTTGTCACTTCTCGAATCGCTTAACAATCCATCGTACAAAGCTTGAGAAAGCAGATGAATTATATAAAAATCATGCCGGGGATTTACTAAGCCCACCAACGCCAGAAGAATTAGCAAATATGCCTGAGCTAGTGAAATACGAATTTAATATTCGTGAACCTAAAACGGATGTTGTATTCTCTGGATTAGGATGGGTTACTGTGAACGAACCAGGAGCAAAAATTGTTGCACACGTACCAAAAGGAGTAAGTGTTTCACTACGTAAATCTTTAATTTAATATGGAGAGGGATTTATGAAACAATTATATGGTGTAATCGGAAATCCAATTGGACATTCATTATCACCCGTTATGCATAACGATGCATTTGAACACTTGAATATGGATGCCCATTATCATGCGTTCCTTGTTGAAGAGGAATTGCTAGGGGAAGCAGTAAGAGGTTTAAAAGCATTAGGTATTTCAGGATTTAATGTAACAACTCCGCACAAGGTTGCTATTATGGAGTATTTGGATGAGATTGACCCATTGGCAAGGAAAATCGGTGCAGTAAATACAGTGGTTCATAAGGATGGAAGATTAATTGGCTATAACACAGACGGGATTGGTTTTGTTCGAGCGCTGCAGTCAATTAGTAATGAACCACTTCAAGGGAAACGTATTTTGTTACTTGGTTCAGGTGGTGCTAGCCGAGCTATTTATTTTTCTCTTGCTGATGTAGGTGTAAAAGAGATTGATGTAGCCAATCGTACAGTAGATAAGGCAAAGGAACTTATTGCTGCACGTACGGCCGATGTTAATTCTGTTGCTTTGTCGTTAGAAAAAGCGACAGAAGAACAAGGAAATTATGATATTATCATTCAGACGACAACGATAGGTATGCATCCACACGTAGAACATACGCCATTACAAATTTGTTCGTTAAAAAAAGGAACGATTGTATCAGATATAATTTATAATCCATTTGAAACGAAAATTTTATGTGAGGCAAAAGAGCAAGGTGCAATCATTCAAAATGGTATTGATATGTTTGTTTATCAAGGAGCACTTGCATTTGAAATGTGGACAGGACGCACGCCAAATATTGAGAGAATGAAACAATTAGTTATAGAAAAGCTTGGAGGCTAACATATATGTTAACAGGAAAACAAAAAAGATTTTTACGTGCACAAGCACATCATTTAACACCAATTTTTCAAGTAGGAAAAGGCGGAGTAAATGAAAATATGATTAAACAAATCGCAGATACTTTAGAAGCTCGTGAGTTATTTAAAGTAAGTGTATTACAAAACTGTGAATTTGATCGCCGTGAGGTTGCGGAAGAACTTGCAAAAGGTGCACGTGCTGAAATCGTTCAAGTAATTGGAAGCACAATCGTTTTATACAAAGAATCAAGAGAAAATAAACAAATTAAGCTTCCTCGATAAAAAGACTAGCATGCGCTATTTTTATCGTTTATGCGTAATGATGTAGAGAGCGAAACCAATTGAACTTTTATTAATAGCAACTCTCTTCATTCCTAACCGAGGAGAGTTGCTGTATGTAAAAGGAAGGGGCGTTTCTTTTGAGAAAAATTGGCATCATTGGCGGTACATTTGATCCGCCTCACTATGGACATTTGCTAATTGCAAATGAAGTATATCACGCTTTGAACTTGGAAGAAGTATGGTTCTTGCCAAACCAGATTCCGCCACATAAACAAGGGCGGAATATTACAAGTGTAGAAAGTCGTTTACATATGTTAGAGCTCGCGACTGAGGCAGAAGAGCACTTTTCTATTTGTTTAGAAGAGCTAAGTAGGAAGGGCCCATCTTATACGTATGACACTATGTTACAATTGACGAAGAAGTATCCGGATGTGCAGTTTCACTTTATTATTGGTGGGGATATGGTTGAGTATTTACCGAAGTGGTATAACATTGAAGCTTTATTTAATCTTGTAACGTTTGTTGGAGTTGCAAGACCTGGGTATACATTGCATACACCATATAAGATTACTACAGTGGAAATTCCGGAATTTGCAGTTTCTTCATCCTTATTACGTGAGAGATATAAGGAGAAGAAAACGTGTAAATATTTACTTCCCGAAAAAGTACAGGTATATATCGAGAGGAATGGGTTGTATGAATCGTGAGAATGCACTGCATATTGTCAAACAACAAATGCATGAAAAACGTTATATACACACAATTGGTGTAATGGAGACAGCGATTGAGCTTGCTAAGTTATACGGTGTGGACGAAAAAAAAGCAGAGATGGCAGCTATATTCCATGATTATGCGAAATGTAGAGCAATTTCAGAGATGGAAGAGATTATTAAACGTGAAGATTTGCCGAAAGATTTACTTTGCTATAACAAAGAGTTATGGCATGCACCTGTTGGGGCATACTTAGTAGAAAAAGAAGTAGGCATTACGGATTCTGAAATTTTGCAAGCTATTACATATCATACAAGTGGTCATGAGAATATGACGATGTTAGATAAAGTGATTTATGTAGCTGATTACATTGAACCTGGGCGAAAGTTTCCAGGAGTGGAAGAGGCTCGTAAACTCGCATATACGGATATAAATCAAGCTTTATTATTTGCGTTAAAGAGAACAATTCAATTTTTAATGGAAAAAGATCAGACGATTTATCCATTAACATTCCAAACATACAATGCAGTTATCAAGGAGGAAATGAGTAAATGAACGATAAAGATTTATTAGTATTAGCGGCAAAAGCAGCTGATGATAAGAGAGCAGAAGATATGGTTGTCCTAAATATGCAAGGTATTTCACCAATTGCAGATTATTTCATTATTTGTCACGGGAATTCAGACAAACAAGTGCAAGCAATTGCACGTGAAATTAAATCAAAAGCACATGAGTTCCAAATCGACGTACAACGTATGGAAGGGTTTGACGAAGCACGTTGGGTATTAGTTGATCTTGGAGATGTAGTTGCTCATGTATTCCATAAAGATGAGCGTAATCACTATAATTTAGAGCGTCTATGGGGCGATGTGCCACGTGAAGATATTACAGAAGAGTTAGGCCAATGAAATACGAACAATTTGCATTGTTGTACGACGAACTAATGAATGATGTCCCTTATGATAAATGGGTGGAATTTACAGAGGAAAGTTTACAGCAGGCAGATATGAAAGAGGCAAAAATTCTTGATGTAGCATGCGGTACAGGTAATGTAACCCTGCCGCTTGTGCAAAAGGGTTACGATTTAATAGGTGTCGATCTTTCAGAAGAAATGTTAACAGTCGCTCAGCAAAAACTAGGAGGAGAGGGATACTTTATTCCTTTTTATCAACAAGACATGCGAGAGCTTGATGTTCCAGGTGAGTTTGATTGTGTAACCATCTTTTGTGATTCATTAAATTATGTATTGCAAGAAGATGGAGTACAAGAAACATTTAGAAGAGTATTTCATCATTTACGTCAAGATGGTTTGTTTTTATTTGATGTACATTCTTTATATAAAATACATCATGTATTTCAAAATGAAACGTATACAGTGAATGGAGAAGAAATATCTCTTATTTGGAATTGCTTCCCTGGTGAAGAATCAAATAGTGTAGAGCATGATTTAACATTCTTTGTTCAAGATCCGGAAGAAGATGTGTACCATCGGTTTGACGAATGTCACGTGCAACGTGCATATCAAGTGGAAGAGTTAACGAAATGGCTTGAAGAAGCAGGTTTTACAGTGCTTCGTGTAACAGGTGATTTTGAGCGACTTGAAGTTACAGAACAAACAGAGCGTATTTTCTTCATGGCGAAGAAAAACGGATAAAACAAAAGCAACCGAGAAGGTTGCTTTTGTTTTATAAAGAAGATGTATTTTTAGTTCTAGCATAATCTGAAGATTGTATGCGTAAAGTGTGGGAATAGTAGTTGAAGTGAAAATGTATTGTAAAAAAGTAAGTATTTATAAAAAGGATTTGGAATGAAAATGACGTATTTATTATGTGTGTTTATTGAATTGCTGATCAACGCATTCTAAATCTTCATCAAATTTTTCATGTGTTCGCTCGATTAACTTATGGAACATATCTCCAACGTGCTCTTCTAAAACCCGAATGCCCTCCCCAGTAACGCCGCCTTTCACGCAAACCTTTTCTTGTAAGGTAGGTAATGTGAAGATTTCTTTTTCAAGTAATTTCCCCATCCCCACGACCATTTCACTTACTAAAGTAGTAGCCTCTTCGTGTGTAATATTTGTTTTATCTACAGCAGCGTTAATGAAGCATTGTAGTAAATAACTAAAGAAAGCAGGACCGCAACTTGCTATATCAGATGAAACGCGCGTTATATCTTCTTCTATTACAAGAGGTGTAGAAATGTTTTTGAATAGACGAAGTAGTTTTTGTTGCCATTCTTCAGAGCAATTATCTCCAAATGTAAATAGTGAGGCGCCAGAGAGCGCGCGATTTGTGATACTTGGAATGATACGCGCGACGTGGCAAGGTACGAGAGTCTCTAATTGTGATGGAGATATTGGACTTGTAATAGAAACTAAGCACGTTTCATCAGAAAAATGTTCAGCGTATTTTTTTAGGATAGGGTATATATCTATCGGCTTGACACAAATAAAAATAAGTTGTGATTGTTCGATTACTTCCGGGATTGTTTTTGCTATATGAACAGAAGGGTATTTTTCTTTTATATGATATGCTTTTGCAGGCGTCCGATTAATGATTGTAAGGCACGAAGGTTTGACAGCACGGGTTTCTAAAAATGCATCGATTAGTATATTCCCCATGTTTCCTGTCCCTATAATTCCTATGTTCAAAGTTTCATCCCTCCTTCGTAACAGCTTTCTCCTAAACAATATGAATGATGTTATAAATTTATGATTAGAGGTGTAAAATGATGTGGGATTTTCCGAAAAAGTGGTTAGGTTTAGTAGCTATTATTGGAACTTTACTTTTTCTTGTTTTTTGGAAAACGAATCAGAGTGTAGAACGAATGCCTATTACAATGAATGTACAAGAGAAGGAGATCGAAAAAAAGGGTAAACCGAAAATATCGGATACAAAGGAACAGAAAAGAACAATTATAATTGATGTGAAAGGAGCGGTTAGTAAAGAAGGGGTATATGAAATGAAGGAAGGAGATCGCGTAAAGGATGCGGTTCAAAAGGCTGGTGGTTTTTTATCAGAAGTAGATATGAAAAAAGTGAATTTAGCACAAATTGTACAAGATCAAATGCTTCTTTATATACCGAGTAAAAATGAATCAGAACAAGGGGTGCTTACTTCTTCTAAGGAAGATGGCAAGATTCGAATAAATACAGCGGCGAAAGAACAACTAGAAAAAATTACAGGGATTGGCTCTCGAAAGGCAGAAAGTATTTTGAAATATCGAGAAGAACATGGTCCGTTTCAGAAAATAGAAGATTTATTAGAGATTGATGGGATTGGTGCGAAGTCTCTTGAAAAGATAAAAGATCAAATTATTATTCCGTAAAAGATTGACGAAGTTTTTCTTCTTTCGCTACACTACAAGTAGACAAAAAAGTAGGTGAAAAATATGGAACGAATTTCATGGGATCAATATTTTATGACGCAAAGCCATCTACTATCTTTGCGTAGTACATGTACAAGGCTTGCGGTAGGAGCGACAATCGTTCGCGATAAACGAATTATTGCTGGTGGATATAATGGTTCAATTAAAGGTGGCGTACATTGTATAGATGATGGTTGTTACGTAATCGATAATCATTGTGTTCGGACAATTCATGCCGAAATGAATGCTTTATTACAATGTGCCAAGTTTGGTGCGAAAACAGAGGAAGCAGAAATTTACGTTACGCATTTCCCTTGTTTACAATGTTGTAAGGCAATTATTCAAAGTGGTATTACAGCGGTTTATTATGCGCAGGATTATAAAAATCATCCATACGCCATAGAGTTATTTGAACAAGCGAATGTAACAGTGAAACACGTTCCGCTAGAATATGATATTGCTGCATTAGAGGATCAAAAACGTTATACAGAGTTGAAAGAATTATTTGCGTCTTTAGAAAAAGATAATTTATCAATGGAAGAATTACAGCATGTATTCACGAAAGCAAAAATGATGCTATAAGGAGTGAGTATAAGTTGCAAGAACAATGGGGGTATGTTGCAATCTCGTTTATAATAGGGATTGCAATTGCCTTTTCCTCGTCACTTTTATTGATAGTTTTTTGCCTCTTTTTAAATGTTTTCTTCTGTTTATATCGCACTTCGCGTAAAACCTTCATTTTTTGTATTGTAGCGTGCTTTAGTAGCGTTATATACACTTCCTATGTTCAAGTATGGAATAAGCCTCTAGGGAAGCCCTATGCAGTTACAAGAGGGGTTATACAAAACACACCGCTTGTTAATGGGGATCGCCTATCTTTTCAATTTGAAGATCAGAATAAAAATATAGTGCAGTTAAGTTATAGAATAAAATCAGCTTTGGAAAAGAAAAAAATGCAACAATTATACGCAGGGATATCATGTGTATTCGAGGGTGAGAGGAAAGAACCGGAAACAGCTCGGAATTTTCATGGTTTTAATTACCGTGATTATTTATACAAGCAACATATTCATTTCACATTTGAGGCTACATATATTTCTGAATGCTATAAAACATCATTGTCGCTCACGCAATGGATTCTTCTTTTAAGGCAACAAGCAATCTCGAAAGTTACAGAAATGTTTCCAGAGCAATCAGGTGCTTTTATGAATGCATTACTCTTTGGTGATAGACAACAAATGACGTTTGAAGTGGAAGAGCAATATCAACAATTTGGTCTTGTACATTTGTTAGCAATTTCAGGTTCACACATTGTATTGTTGATGGTGATAGTATATTTTATTTTGCTAAGAAGCGGTGCGACGAGGGAGGTAGCAACAATTTGCCTTATCATTTGTATTCCTTTGTATATGGTTTTAGCAGGGGCTTCACCCTCTGTTATAAGAGCTTCTATAACAGGGGTTTTGATGTTGATTGCTTTTATGTGCTCGATTCGTTTATCTAGTTTAGATGCTTTAAGTGTAACAGCTATATGTATGCTTATATATGACCCTTATCTTGTTTTTAATATTGGATTTCAGTTTTCTTTTGTAGGTAGCTTCGCTTTACTTTTGTCTGCTCCGTTATTGTTAGGGAGTAGCAACGGAGTAATCCGAAATTCTATTTATATTTCTATCATTTCACAGCTCGTTAGTACTCCGATTTTGTTATATCACTTTGGTTATTTTTCTCCATATAGCATTCTCCTCAATCTCTTATACGTTCCGTTTTTATCTATCATTGTATTACCATGTAGCATTATTATTTTACTGTGTATGCCAATTGTCCCGTTTCTCGCAAAAGGATTTGCGGATGTATTATCAATAGGCTTGAGTATGTCTAATGATTTTCTAAGTTATTGTGAAAGTTTACCATTTACCCAGTTTATCTTCGGGGAAACGCCCTTCAATCTTGTAGCTGTATATTGCGCGAGTATTGTCAGTATATTGATGGTTTGGGAAAGAAGAGCGCCGAAAAAAATGGTTTGTATAGTTGCGAGTGTATTTATTTTTATTAGCACATGTCATTATGTATATCCATATTTTAGGGGAAGCGGAAGTGTAACATTTATTGATGTTGGACAAGGTGATGCAATATTAATTCGCCTTCCGTATGATAAAGGGATTTATCTTATTGATACAGGTGGAACGCTTCGTGTGAATAAGGAAGAATGGCAACAAAAAAAGCATGAATTTGCTGTTGGGAATGATGTTTTAATACCCTTTTTACAAAAAGAAGGTATTAAAACAATTGATAAATTAATCGTAACGCATGGAGATGCAGATCATATAGGTGCTGCGCAAGAATTATTATCACATATACCTGTAAAAGAAGTGGTATTTGGCCGAAAGGGAAAAGATGCAGTATTAGAAAAAGTAGTCAAGAAACAGGCATTAGAAAAGGAAATGAAAATAACTGAAGTGGGGGAAGGGGCGAGTTGGAGTGTAAATGAAGCGGAATTTTTCGTTTTAGCTCCAAAAGGAAAAGAAAAAAGCGAAAATAACGCTTCAATTGTAATATGGGCAAAATTTGGAGGGTTGAAGTGGCTATTTACAGGCGATTTGGAAGAAGAAGGGGAAAAGATTTTAGTAGAGGCATATCCAGATTTACAAGTGGATGTTTTAAAAGTTGCTCATCATGGGAGTAATACGTCATCTATAGAGCCTTTTTTGAACGTCATACAGCCTCGGGTAGCGATTATATCTGTTGGTAAGCAGAATAGGTATGGACACCCGCATAAAGAAGTGATAGAGCGTTTTGAGAAGATGGGGAGTGCGATATGGCGCACGGACAAGCAAGGTGCTATTTCCTATGTTTTTAAAGGGGAAAATGGAACCTTTAAAAGTAAAATCACATATGATAAAACACATAATAGATGAAAAAGAGAAGACTGCCATGAAGTGGCAGTCTTTAAGAACCGATAAATTTAATAACAGTTGCAATGATGAAAAGTGTTGCGAAAAAACCAAATGAGACGATAAATCCTACCCCTGAATCAATAGCGTCATTGCGTTTACTTTGAACGTTTTGTTCAAAATCATTCATTTAGAATCCCTCCCCAACATTCCACTTTAGTATAAAATATTGTCAGAAAAAAATCTACAATTTCCATATGAAGAGAAAACGAGCTTTTTTGCTACTTTTAAATCATGAAGTAATGTGAGTTTTTCGTTTCCAAGCATGTTAACAGTTGGCACTTATACTCAAATTTTTATTGCGAATAATAAAGGGAAGGTGATTACCGCACACCAATAAGAAACCCGGGGCTTATTGCGTGGCGTTTAATATAAATAAAGGGACGGGTTATAAAGCCTGTTCCTTTGTACTTGTAAAACAAAAGCTAGGGCATTAGTATAAATATATATTGCCAAGTTAGGGAGTAGGAAAAAGTATGAGTGATATACATAAAAAAATTAAAAAGAAACAGTTTGCTCCGTTATATTTACTATATGGAACGGAAGCTTTTTTTATAAATGAAACGATAAAGCTTATTACGACAGAAGCACTTGAAGAAGAAGATCGAGAGTTTAATGTTGTGACATACGATTTAGAAGAAGCGTATTTAGAAGATGTGGTTGAGGATGCGCGTACGCTTCCTTTCTTCGGAGAACGGAAAGTACTGTTAATAAAATCACCGCTATTTTTGACTTCGCAAAAAGAAAAGTTAGAGCAAAATATAAAAATTTTAGAAGAATACATTGGTGAACCTTCTCCATTTTCTATTCTTGTTTTTGTTGCGCCTTACGAAAAACTTGATGAGCGAAAAAAAATTACAAAACTATTAAAGAAAACAGCAGATGTAGTAGAAGCAAATGCGATGCAAATACAGGATGTTCAGAAGTGGATTGTTGCTCGTGCAGATGAAGTGCATGTGCATATTGATAACGCGGCTGTTAGTTTGTTGCTAGAGCTTGTGGGAAGTAATGTAACAATGTTGGCGAAGGAAATGGACAAGTTAACGTTATACGTTGGTATGGGCGGAGAGATTACGACGAAACTTGTTGCAGAGCTTGTACCAAAATCCGTTGAGCAAAATGTATTCGCTTTGACAGAAAAAGTGGTGAAAAAAGATATTGCAGGTGCAATGCAAATTTTGGATGGATTATTTACGCAGCAGGAAGAGCCGATTAAATTGCTTGCGTTATTAGTGAGTCAATTCCGCTTGTTGTATCAAGTGAAAGAGCTACAGCAACGTGGTTATGGACAAAATCAAATTGCGTCTCATATTGGTGTACATCCGTATCGCGTGAAGTTGGCAATGAATCAAACGAAGTTTTTCTCTTTTGAAGAATTAAAAAAAGTGATTATAGAATTAGCGGAAGCTGATTATAGTATGAAGACGGGAAAGATGGATAAGAAACTTGTGCTCGAGTTTTTCTTAATGCGATTAAATCATATGTGATGACACAAAAAAGTTCATGTACTAAGTACATGAACTTTTTTGTGTATAAAAAAACGATCCAAATGGATCGTTTTTTAAACGCCTTACGCGTTTACTTGTTTCGCTAAGCGAGATTTTTGACGAGCTGCAGCGTTTTGGTGGATAAGACCTTTACGAGCTGCTTTGTCAAGTTTTTTAGAAGCAGTTTTGAAAGCTTCTTTAGCATTTTCAAGATCGTTATTAGTAACTAAAGCTTCTACAGTTTTAACAGCAGAACGCATGTCAGACTTGATAGAAGCGTTATGTGCACGACGCTCTTCGCTAAGTTTAGCGCGTTTGATAGCAGATTTGATGTTTGCCATACTTTTCACCTCCCTGGTGCAATCGAATGACTCGATTCTTACATAGAACAAGTGATATTCTATCAAACGGTGAAGAGAATTGCAATAGTATATCCATGAAATTTCACGTAAAGGAAAGAATGACCTTATATAACTTTGGGAAATCTAACGATATTTACTATGAATTACGGAGGAGATACGATGAAAGAACCATTAGATTTAAGTAAATATAGCATTAGAACTGACCTTGCTGTAGAAGCCCATCAAATGTTGCAAGAAAGCCAAGAGGAACAAAAAGGGATACAGGGAGTTATTGTAAAAGAGAGAGAAGAAGAGGGGACTATAATTACAAAAGTAACAATTGATGAAGCTGCCTCTGAAGCGATGGGTAAAAAGCCTGGAAATTATTTAACGCTTGAAGTTCAAGGTATACGTCAGCAAGATACAGAACTTCAACAAAAAGTGGAGCGTATTTTTGCAAAAGAATTTTCTAATTTCTTAGAAGAGGTTGGCGTTACAAAAGAAGCAAGCTGTTTAATTGTAGGTCTTGGGAATTGGAATGTAACACCAGATGCTCTTGGACCGATAGTTGTAGAAAATGTATTAGTAACGAGACATTTGTTTCAATTACAGCCTGAAAGTGTAGAAGAAGGGTTTAGGCCTGTTAGTGCAATTCGGCCGGGGGTAATGGGAATTACAGGAATCGAAACGAGCGATGTTATTTATGGGATTATTGAGCAGACGAACCCGGACTTTGTAATTGCGATTGACGCATTAGCTGCCCGTTCTATTGAACGAGTAAATAGCACGATACAAATTTCTGATACTGGAATTCATCCCGGATCGGGGGTTGGGAATAAACGTAAAGAACTAAGTAAAGACACATTAGGTATCCCTGTAATCGCGATTGGTGTTCCGACTGTGGTCGATGCTGTTTCGATTACAAGTGATACGATTGATTTTATTTTGAAACATTTCGGCCGAGAGATGAAAGAAGGAAATAAACCTTCACGCTCTTTGTTACCAGCGGGATTTTCATTTGGAGAAAAGAAAAAATTAACGGAAGAAGATATGCCGGATGAAAAGAGCAGAAATATGTTTTTAGGTGCTGTTGGTACGTTGGAAGAAGAAGAAAAAAGAAGGCTGATTTATGAAGTGCTATCTCCTCTTGGTCATAATTTAATGGTAACCCCAAAAGAAGTAGATACTTTTATTGAGGATATGGCGAATGTAATAGCGAGTGGTTTAAATGCGGCGCTGCATCATCAAATTGATCAAGATAATACGGGAGCATATACACATTGAGGGGAACAGATGATTATCGTTTGAGTCGCTTTACGCTTTTGTGTATATGTAGTGTGGCTTTATGTTTACTTATGATGATAGCAGGAGTGGCACTTGCTAATCATGGTTTGAAAAGTATGAAAGGCTATCAGCAACTGTCATATGAACAAATAGCTCATATGACAGGGACAGAAAGTACAGGTGCTGAATCAGAAATTTTGGGTAGCTCGTTTTCGGCCTCAGAAAAACAACAACAGTTAGAACGTTTAAGAAGTTTTAATGTTGTAGAAGGAATTGGGATGGCAGTAGCTAGTGTAGCTTATGAAATGACGAAGTTCGGAACGGATATCGTTGTTGGGAAAATAAAAGGAATTTTTAGCTAAGAGTAACATGGGAGGCGGTTGTTTTACTGGTTTGTAAGACAGCCGTTTTAAAATTTGAAAAGGGTTTGTCTCTTATGGTTTATTCGCATAAGATATAGATAGAATGATTTGTATCGTAAGCAGCACGAGTTTTCATTGAATCTTTGTTGCTCTATTGATATAATCAGTGCTAGTGTATATTGGCGAGACTATTAGGAGTTGAGAACATAGATGAATAAAGAAGAAAGAGCAAAAAGACAGTCCAAAATTCGTAATTTCTCTATTATTGCTCATATTGACCACGGAAAATCAACGTTAGCAGACCGTATTTTAGAGAAAACAAACGCGTTAACACAACGTGAAATGAAAGCTCAGTTGCTTGACTCTATGGATTTAGAGCGTGAGCGTGGTATTACAATCAAATTAAACGCAGTACAATTAAACTATAAAGCAAAAGATGGTGAAGAGTATATTCTTCATTTAATTGATACACCAGGACACGTCGACTTTACGTACGAAGTATCTCGTAGTTTAGCGGCTTGTGAAGGCGCGATTCTTGTAGTAGATGCAGCGCAAGGTATTGAAGCGCAAACGTTAGCAAACGTATACTTAGCGCTTGATAATAATTTGGAAATTTTACCAGTTATTAATAAAATCGACTTACCGAGTGCGGATCCAGAACGTGTACGTCAAGAGGTAGAAGATGTAATTGGTTTAGATGCATCAGAAGCGGTACTTGCTTCTGCGAAAGCTGGAATTGGTATTGAAGAAATTTTAGAACAAATCGTTGAAAAAGTACCAGCTCCGTCGGGTGATTCAGAAGAGCCATTACAATGTATGATTTTCGACTCTTTATATGATCCGTACCGCGGTGTAATTGCTTATATCCGTGTTGTAAATGGAACAGTAAAAGTTGGCGATAAAGTACGTATGATGGCAACGGGTAAAGAATTTGAAGTAACAGAAGTAGGTGTATTTACACCGAAAACTACGCAACGTGACGAGTTAACAGTAGGTGATGTAGGTTTCTTAGCAGCATCGATTAAAAATGTTGGTGACACACGTGTTGGTGATACGATTACACATGCGAAACGTCCAGCTGCAGAGCCGTTAGCAGGTTACCGTAAGTTAAACCCGATGGTATTCTGTGGTCTGTATCCAATTGACTCTGCTCGTTATAACGATTTACGTGATGCATTAGAAAAATTAGAGTTAAACGATTCTGCTCTTGAGTTTGAACCAGAAACATCTCAAGCGCTAGGATTTGGTTTCCGTTGTGGTTTCTTAGGGCTTCTTCACATGGAAATCATTCAAGAACGTATTGAACGTGAATTTAAGATTGACTTAATTACAACAGCGCCAAGCGTTATTTATAAAGTTTATTTAACTAACGGTGAAGATGTTATTGTTGATAACCCATCTAATATGCCAGATCCACAGTCTATCGATCGTGTAGAAGAGCCGTTTGTGAAGGCTTCAATTATGGTTCCGAATGACTATGTTGGAGCTGTAATGGAGATTTGCCAAGGTAAACGTGGAACGTTTATTGATATGCAATATTTAGATGAAACGCGTGTTACATTAACATATGAAATCCCGTTATCAGAAATCGTATATGACTTCTTCGATCAATTGAAATCAAATACGAAAGGGTATGCATCATTTGACTACGAGTTAATTGGCTATAAGCCATCTAAACTTGTGAAAATGGATATTCTTTTAAATAATGAACAAGTGGATGCTTTATCATTTATCGTACACCGTGATTCAGCGTATGACCGTGGTAAAGTAATCGTAGAGAAATTAAAAGAATTAATTCCGAGACAACAGTTCGAAGTGCCAATTCAGGCGACTATCGGAAATAAAGTTGTAGCACGTTCTACAATTAAAGCGATGCGTAAAAACGTACTTGCAAAATGTTACGGCGGTGACATTTCTCGTAAGCGTAAACTTCTTGATAAGCAAAAAGAAGGTAAAAAACGTATGAAGTCTGTTGGCTCTGTAGAAGTACCGCAAGAGGCATTCATGGCTGTACTGAAAATGGATGACAACTAATATTTGAAATAAAAAAGAAGTCGTTTGTGCGGCTTCTTTTTTCTGTATAATTACTTTTTAGACATCTGAGCAGCTCTCATTTACAATAATGAGAGAGCTTTTTAGTTCATATAGAGTTAGGAGATTGTTAATGTCCGAAAATATTCGAAAAGATATTCAAGATAAAATACAAAATGGTAATTTTAATTGTGAAAAGGAATTGACGCTTTCTATTATTAGTGGAAAGTGGAAAGTTGTGATACTGTGGCATCTTGGTGTGGAAGGGCCGCATCGTTTCAGTGAATTACAACGGTTATTCCCAAGCATTTCTCATAAAGTTTTGTCGAACCAATTAAAAGAGTTAATGGAAGATGGGATTGTTGATCGGACAGTATATCCCGAAATTCCTCCTCGCGTTGAGTATTATATGACGGAACTAGGCATGTCACTTTTACCGATCGTTGAAATGATGTATGATTGGGGAAAAATGCGAATGGAACAAATTCGTAATACGTTAGAGAAGTAGAGAACCCTCCGGAGTGCGGAGGTTTTCTTTTTAGAAAGGTAGGAGTTATATTTGGTACAAGCTGCATACATTCATATTCCGTTTTGTCAGCACATTTGTCACTATTGTGATTTTAATAAAGTGTTTATTGAACGCCAACCGGTTGATCAATATTTAGATTATTTAGAGAAGGAAATAATAAATACGGTTCAAAAAGTTCCATTTGATAGTATGAAAACGATTTTTGTGGGTGGGGGAACTCCGACAGCGTTAAATATGGAACAGACAAAAAAATTACTCGAGATTATTAATCGTCATTTGCGTCCGTTCGCCCCGAATTGTGAATTAACATTTGAAGCGAATCCAGGAGATTTACCGAAAGAGAAGCTAAATGTACTGCTAGAAGGTGGAGTAAATCGAATTAGTTTTGGTGTGCAAACGTTCCGTGATGAACTTCTTGAGAAGATCGGGCGCAAGCATACGAGGGAAGATGCATTCCTCGCGATTCGAGAGGCACAGGAAGTAGGCTTTAAAAATATTAATGTAGATATTATTTATGCTTTGCCAGGACAGACGATAGAAGATGTAAAAGAAACATTAGATATTGCTTTTACGCTTGGTGTACAACATTTCTCGGCATATTCATTAATTGTGGAGCCAAAAACAGTGTTTTATAACTTAATGAACAAAGGAAAATTACGTCTTCCGGGTGAAGACCATGAAGCGAAAATGTATGAAATAGTAATGGATGAAATGGAGAAACACGGTTATAACCAGTATGAAATTAGTAATTTCTCAAAAGGTGACAATAAAAGTAGACATAATCTCACATACTGGAATAATGAAGAGTATTATGGATTTGGAGCTGGAGCTCATAGTTATGTGAACGGAGAACGTATTCAAAATGTTGGTCCTCTGAAGCAATATTTTAATAAAATTGATGAAACAGGATTTCCGTATTTAGATGTTCACAAAGTGACGGAGAAAGAAAGAATGGAAGAAGAGCTGTTCTTAGGGCTTCGAAAAACAAAAGGTGTTTCTAAAACGGCGTTCCACAATAAATTTAATATAGAGATGGATCAAGTTTTCGCGAAGCAGTTACAAAGCAACCAAGAGCAGGGATTGCTTGAAGAGGAAGATGGACATGTGCGTTTAACGCGAAAAGGGAAATTATTAGGGAATGAAGTATTCCAATCATTTTTGATTGACTAATTAAATGTTCCATAGGCGTGAAAAAGTTTCATTATTTCGTGACGTTTCCGTTGACAATTGAATGTCAATTTTGGTAAGTTATTAATAGATTTAGCACTCAAAGACAAAGAGTGCTAACAGAGGTGATGATGAGATGCTTACGGAACGTCAGCTCTTAATTTTACAAACAATTATTGATGACTTTATTGGATCAGCGCAGCCCGTTGGGTCTAGAACGTTGGCTAAAAAAGATGAAATCACATTTAGTTCAGCTACTATTCGAAATGAAATGGCGGACTTAGAAGAATTAGGTTTTATTGAAAAAACGCACAGTTCTTCTGGACGTGTTCCTTCTGAGAAAGGCTACCGATTTTATGTAGACCATCTTTTAGCGCCGCAAAACTTACCGAACGCTGAAATTGTACAAATTAAAGATTTATTTGCTGAAAGAATTTTTGAAGCGGAAAAAATTGCACAGCAATCTGCTCAAATTTTATCAGAACTTACGAATTATACGGCAATTGTTCTTGGACCGAAGTTAAGTACAAATAAACTTAAAAATGTACAAATTGTGCCGCTTGATCGTCAAACTGCAGTCGCTATTATTGTAACCGATACAGGGCATGTACAAAGTAAAACGATTACCGTTCCGGAATCTGTTGATTTATCAGATTTAGAAAAAATGGTTAATATTTTAAATGAAAAGCTATCTGGCGTACCGATGGAAGAACTTCATAATAAAATCTTTAAGGAAATTGTTACAGTTTTACGTGGGTATGTTCATAATTACGATAGTGCAATAAAAATGTTGGATGGTACATTTCAAGTTCCGTTATCGGAAAAGATATACTTTGGAGGAAAAGCAAATATGCTTTCGCAGCCAGAGTTCCATGACATTCAAAAGGTTAGATCTTTACTTACCATGATTGATAATGAAGCCGAATTTTATGACATTTTGCGTCATAAACAAGTCGGGATTCAAGTGAAAATTGGTAGGGAAAACTCTTCGACGGCTATGGAGGATTGTAGTTTAATTTCTGCAACATATTCGATCGGCGAAGAGCAACTTGGAACAATTGCTATTTTAGGTCCTACGAGAATGCAATATTCTCGTGTAATTAGTTTGTTACAGTTATTTACGAGACAATTTACTGATGGGCTTAAAAAGTAAATGAGAGTAATACATTCGCTCAAGTGATGAAATTTTCATTGCTGTGTGTAATATATAATGATTAGGTAATCATGCTATGCATGATACCTAATACCTTTTAAGGAGGTGAATATTGTGGAAGAGCGTAACGAACAAGTGGTAGAAGAAGTAAAAGAAGCGCAAGTTGAAGAAGCTGTCACGCCAGAAAACAGTGAAGAAACTGTAGAAGAAAAAAGTGAGGCTGCTCTTTTACAAGAAAAAGTAGATGAGTTACAAGCGAAACTAACGGAAACGGAAGGTCGCACATTACGTCTACAAGCTGATTTTGAAAATTATAAGCGCCGTGTCCAAATGGATAAACAGGCTGCTGAAAAATATAGAGCACAAAGTCTAGTTTCAGACATCTTGCCAGCTCTTGATAATTTTGAAAGAGCAATGCAAGTGGAAGCGACTGATGAGCAAACGAAATCATTGTTACAAGGTATGGAGATGGTGCATCGTCAATTGTTAGAAGCGCTGACTAAAGAAGGTGTGGAAGTGATTGAAGCTGTTGGTAAACAGTTTGATCCTAATGAACACCAAGCTATTATGCAAGTGGAAGATAGTGAATTTGAATCAAACGCGGTTGTGGAAGAATTCCAAAAAGGTTATAAATTAAAAGACCGTGTGATTCGCCCATCAATGGTAAAAGTAAATCAATAATTTACATAAAACTAGGAGGATTCGCCATGAGTAAAATTATCGGTATTGACTTAGGTACAACAAACTCTTGTGTAGCTGTTATGGAAGGTGGAGAACCAAAGGTTATCCCAAATCCAGAAGGGAACCGTACAACACCTTCTGTTGTAGCTTTCAAAAATGAAGAACGTCAAGTTGGGGAAGTTGCAAAGCGCCAAGCAATTACAAACCCAAATACAATCATGTCTGTTAAACGTCATATGGGTACAGACTACAAAGTAGAAGTTGAAGGTAAAGATTATACACCTCAAGAAATTTCTGCAATCATTTTACAAAATTTAAAAGCTTCTGCTGAAGCATACTTAGGTGAAACAGTAACGAAAGCTGTTATTACAGTACCTGCATACTTCAACGATGCAGAGCGTCAAGCAACGAAAGATGCTGGTCGTATCGCTGGTTTAGAAGTTGAGCGTATCATTAACGAGCCAACAGCAGCAGCACTTGCTTACGGTTTAGAAAAACAAGACGAAGAACAAAAAATCTTAGTATATGACTTAGGTGGCGGTACATTTGACGTATCTATCCTTGAGTTAGCAGACGGCACATTCGAAGTTATTTCAACTGCTGGTGACAACCGTCTTGGTGGCGATGACTTTGACCAAGTTATCATCGATCACTTAGTAGCTGAGTTCAAAAAAGAAAATAACATTGATTTAAGCCAAGATAAAATGGCGCTTCAACGCTTGAAAGATGCAGCTGAAAAAGCGAAAAAAGATCTTTCTGGTGTAACACAAACTCAAATTTCATTACCATTCATTAGTGCGGGAGCTGCTGGTCCATTACACTTAGAATTAACGTTAACAAGAGCGAAATTCGAAGAGCTTTCAGCAGGTCTTGTTGAAAGAACATTAGAGCCAACTCGTCGTGCATTAAAAGACGCTGGTTTTGCTCCAAGCGAATTAGATAAAGTTATTCTTGTTGGTGGATCTACTCGTATCCCAGCTGTACAAGAAGCTATTAAACGTGAAACTGGTAAAGAGCCATATAAAGGTGTAAACCCTGATGAAGTTGTAGCATTAGGTGCTGCAGTTCAAGGTGGCGTACTTACTGGTGATGTAGAAGGCGTTCTATTATTAGACGTAACTCCACTTTCTTTAGGTATTGAAACTATGGGTGGCGTGTTCACGAAATTAATCGAGCGTAACACTACAATTCCAACAAGTAAGTCACAAGTATTCTCGACAGCTGCTGATAATCAACCAGCAGTAGACATTCACGTATTACAAGGTGAGCGTCCGATGTCAGCTGACAACAAAACGTTAGGTCGTTTCCAATTAACTGACCTTCCACCAGCACCACGTGGTATTCCACAAATCGAAGTAACATTCGATATTGATGCGAACGGTATCGTTAACGTACGTGCGAAAGACTTAGGAACAAGCAAAGAGCAAGCTATTACAATCCAATCTTCTTCAGGTCTTTCTGATGAAGAAGTAGAACGTATGGTACAAGAAGCGGAAGCAAATGCTGACGCTGACCAAAAACGTAAGGAAGAAGTTGAACTTCGTAATGAAGCTGACCAACTTGTATTCCAAACAGACAAAGTTGTAAAAGATTTAGAAGGTAAAGTAGATGCAGCTGAAGTTGCAAAAGCAACAGAAGCGAAAGAAGCATTACAAGCTGCAATCGAGAAAAACGAGCTTGAAGAAATTCGTGCGAAAAAAGATGCTTTACAAGAAATCGTACAACAATTAACTGTTAAATTATACGAGCAAGCTCAAGCAGCTGCTGGTCAAGCAGAAGGTGCGCAAGGTGCACAAGACGCTGGCGCGAAGAAAGACAATGTAGTTGACGCTGAGTTTGAAGAAGTAAAAGAAGACAAGTAATTCAACTGTAAACATAATAAGTAAGATGACAAAAAGTCAAAGTCAAGCGTGCCTTGACTTTGGCTTTTTTCACGAATGAGAAGCGATGTGTGAGGATCTTAAGTTTTTCGCTTTGCATACTGTAAGTGAGGAAACTTTGTTGCAAAGCACTTTCTTTCGGTGTTAAAATTACGTTTATGTGAAAGATTCGGGGGTTGTAAATTTATGAGTAAACGAGACTATTATGAGGTCCTTGGACTTAGCAAGGGCGCTTCAACAGATGAAATAAAAAAAGCGTATCGTCGTTTGGCTAAAAAATACCATCCAGACGTAAGCAAAGAAGAAAATGCAATTGAAAAGTTTAAAGAAGTACAAGAAGCATACGAAGTGTTAAGTGATGATCAAAAGCGTGCGCAGTACGATCAATTTGGTCATGCTGGTGCAAATCAAGGATTCGGTGGATTTGGCGGCGGAGGAGACTTCGGTGGTGGCTTCGGTTTTGAAGATATATTTAGTTCTTTCTTTGGCGGTGGCGGCGGCAGACGTCGTGATCCAAATGCTCCGCGCCAAGGCGCTGACTTACAATATCAAGTCACTTTAGATTTTGAAGAAGCTATTTTTGGTAAGGAATTAAATGTGGAAATTCCAGTAGAAGATCCATGTGATACTTGTAAAGGTAGTGGAGCAAAACCAGGAACTTCAAAAGAAACATGTAAACATTGTTCAGGTTCTGGTCAAGTGAGTGTTGAACAAAACACACCGTTTGGTCGTATCGTAAACCGTCAAGCTTGTGGTCATTGTTCAGGAACTGGACAAATTATTAAAGAAAAATGTACGACATGTCACGGTTCAGGTAAAGTTCGTAAACGTAAAAAAATTAATGTTAAAATTCCAGCGGGTATTGATAATGGTCAACAAATTCGTGTGTCTGGAAAAGGTGAAGCCGGCGTAAATGGCGGACCAGCAGGAGACTTATATGTTGTTGTTCATGTAAGAAATCATGAATTCTTCGAGCGTGAAGGAGACCACATTATTTGCGAAATGCCATTAACATTTGCACAAATGGCACTTGGTGCTGAAGTGGAAGTTCCTACTGTTCATGGTAAAGTGAAGCTGAAAATCCCAGCAGGAACACAAACTGGAACAGAGTTCCGCTTAAAAGGAAAAGGTGCTCCGAACGTACGTGGATACGGTCAAGGAGATCAATATGTAGTCGTTCGTGTTGTTGTACCGACGAAATTGACTTCACAGCAAAAAGATTTATTACGTGAATTTGCAGGACAAGAAGAGCAGGATGATAGTTTATTCGGAAAGCTTAAACGTGCTTTCAAAGGGGAATAATGGAAATAAAAAATGGAGTTGGTAAATTGTGAAATGGTCAGAAATTAGTATTCATACAACAGAAGAAGCAGTAGAAGCTGTCTCTCATATTTTACATGAAGCTGGTGCTAGCGGAGTTGCGATTGAGGATCCAGCGGAGTTAACGAAAGAGCGCGAGCAACAATATGGTGAAATTTATGCATTGAATCCAGATGAATATCCGGCGGAAGGTGTATTAATAAAAGCATATTTCCCGCAAACCGATTCTTTACATGAAACGATTGCAGGTGTAAAATCATCTATTGATGTGCTTCCATCTTACGACATCGAAATTGGTACTGGAAATATTACCGTTAACGAAGTCAATGAAGAAGATTGGGCTACTGCTTGGAAAAAATATTACCATCCAGTACAAATTTCTGATACATTCACAATCGTACCGACTTGGGAAGAATATACACCATCTTCTCCTGATGAAAAAATCATTGAATTAGACCCGGGTATGGCGTTTGGTACAGGAACTCATCCAACAACAACGATGTGTATCCGTGCTTTAGAAAAAACAGTACAGCCAGGTGACGCTATTATTGATGTAGGAACAGGTTCTGGTGTACTTAGTATTGCAGCAGCAAAATTAGGTGCGTCTTCTGTTCAAGCGTATGATTTAGATCCGGTTGCGGTTGAAAGTGCAGAAATGAATGTACGTTTAAATAAAACAGATGATATCGTGTCTGTTGGACAAAATAGTCTTTTAGAAGGTATTGAAGGTCCTGTTGATTTAATCGTAGCTAACTTATTAGCAGAAATTATTCTATTATTCCCTGAAGATGCAGCAAGAGTTGTGAAGTCAGGTGGATTATTTATTACATCGGGCATTATTGCTGCGAAGGAAAAAGTAATTTCTGAGGCGCTAGAAAAAGCTGGATTTACAATTGAAGAAGTGTTACGAATGGAAGATTGGGTAGCAATTATTGCACGAAATGCGTAATATAGATTTTAGTCTATAATGAAAAGGGGAGTCTCTCACTATAAGGTGAGGGACTTGCCGTTTGTTATATGAAAAATGATAACGTTTCGTTCTTTTCGTAAGTGTTGACTTACGAAAGGAACGAAACTCTACTAAGGTGATTATATGCAACGTTATTTTGTAGAAGAGAAATATGTAAATGAGACAAGTATTCGCATTGTAGGTGATGACGTACATCATATCGCAAGAGTGATGCGTATGTCAGCTGGTGATCATATTTATTGCTGTGTAAATGGAAAAACAGCAGTATGTTCAATTGATGAAATTACCAGTGAATTTATTAATACGGCTATTGTAGAATGGGTAGAGGCGTCAAGTGAACTTCCTGTTTTCGTGACGATTGCAAGTGGACTGCCAAAAGGAGACAAGCTAGAGTTAATTTTTCAAAAAGGAACTGAGCTTGGGGCAGCTGCATTCTTACCATTTCAAGCATCTCGCTCTATCGTAAAATGGGATGCGAAAAAAGCTGATAAAAAAGTTGAGCGTTTAAGAAAAATTGTGAAAGAAGCTGCGGAACAATCACATAGAAGTGAAATTCCAGAAGTACATGCTCCAGCATCATTTAAGCAATTGCTTTCAATGAGTGGTGAGTATGATGCTTGTCTTGTTGCTTACGAAGAGGAAGCAAAACAAGGCGAGAAATCTAATTTTGCGAAAGCTTTAACGACAATGAAACCAGGTCAAAAGCTATTGATTGTATTTGGCCCAGAAGGCGGTTTAGCTGAGGAAGAGATTACAGCGCTTCGTGAACATAAATTTGTACCATGTAGTTTAGGACCAAGAATTTTAAGAACAGAAACGGCGCCGTTATACGCGTTAAGTGCTGCTTCGTATCATTTTGAATTGATGGGGTGATGATCAATGTCAACTGTTGCGTTCCATACGTTAGGTTGTAAAGTAAACCACTATGAAACAGAAGCCATTTGGCAATTGTTTAAACAAGGTGGTTATGAAAGAACAGAATATGAAAAGAAAGCTGATGTATATGTTATTAACACATGTACAGTAACGAATACTGGGGACAAAAAAAGCCGTCAAGTAATCAGACGTGCTGTGCGTCAAAATCCAGATGCAGTTATTTGTGTAACGGGATGTTATGCACAAACATCTCCAGCTGAAATTATGGCGATCCCGGGTGTGGATATTGTAGTTGGTACACAGGATCGTGAAAAGATGTTAGGTTACATCGAAGAATTCCGTAAAGAGCGTCAACCAATTAATGCTGTCCGCAATATTATGAAAACACGTGTGTACGAAGAACTTGATGTACCTTATTTCACGGATCGTACACGTGCGTCTTTAAAAATACAAGAGGGTTGCAATAACTTCTGTACATTCTGTATCATTCCTTGGGCGCGCGGTTTAATGCGTTCTCGTGATGGAAAAGAAGTTATTAAACAAGCGCAACAATTAGTGGATGCAGGCTATAAAGAAATCGTATTAACGGGTATTCATACAGGTGGATACGGCGAAGACATAAAAGATTATAACTTAGCTGGATTACTTCGTGATATGGAAGCGGAAGTAGGCGGATTAAAACGTCTTCGTATTTCTTCTATTGAAGCGAGTCAAATTTCAGATGAAGTAATTGAAGTGTTAGATAAATCTGAAGTAGTTGTACGCCACTTGCATATTCCGTTGCAATCTGGTTCTAATACTGTATTAAAACGTATGCGTCGTAAATATACGATGGAATTCTTCCAAGAGCGTTTAGATCGTTTGAAAGAAGCGTTACCAGGCCTTGCGATTACATCTGACGTAATCGTTGGTTTCCCAGGTGAAACAGAAGAAGAATTCATGGAAACATACAATTTCATTAAAGAGAACCGCTTCTCTGAGTTACATGTGTTCCCTTACTCAAAACGTACAGGAACACCTGCAGCGCGCATGGAAGATCAAGTTCCTGAAGATGTGAAGAACGATCGTGTTCATCGTTTAATTGAGCTATCTAATCAATTAGCGAAAGAGTACGCATCAGCGTTTGAAGGTGAAGTGCTTGAAATCATTCCGGAAGAGCAATTTAAAGAGGGCGACCGTGAAGGGTTATATGTAGGTTATACAGATAACTACTTGAAAATTGTATTTGAAGGATCAGAAGAATTAATTGGTAAGCTAGTGAAAGTGAAAATTACGAAAGCTGGTTATCCATATAACGAAGCGCAATTTGTTCGTGTTCTTGAAGATGATGTGAAAAAAGAATCAGCTAGCGCATAAAAAGAGCGTGCAACCGGAAACGGTTTGCATGCTTTCTTTATTTGAAGCGGTTAAGTAATAGAAGGTGGGGAGGCGTTTCATGCATCCCTGTATGAAAAAAGATGAAATGATAAAAATATAGTTGTCTTCATCAGTGAAGGATACTAGTTATTTGCATAACTTTTGAAAAGGAAATGCTTCTATTCTTCTTTTATTCTGCCAAATAGTTGACCTGAAGTGATAAAATGTATTATAATCGTAAAAGACATGCTGAAGAAGTGTTTCTTTTTGCATGCTGAAGTTAGTATGTAAGTGTGATGTTTCGGAGGGAGGGAAAGAGAATGTCAAAAACAGTCGTTCGTAAAAACGAGTCTTTGGAGGATGCACTTCGCCGTTTTAAAAGATCGGTTTCTAAAACTGGTACACTTGCTGAAGCAAGAAAGCGCGAGTTTTATGAAAAACCAAGTGTAAAACGTAAGAAGAAATCTGAAGCGGCAAGAAAGCGTAAATTCTAAGAGAGGGTGTAAGTTATGAGTCTTCTCGGTCGTTTAAACGATGATATGAAACAAGCGATGAAGAATAAACAAAAAGAAAAATTAACCGTTATTCGTATGGTTAAGGCTGCTTTACAAAATGAAGGTATTAAACTGCAACATACTCTTACTGAAGAAGAGGAAATAACAGTTTTAGCTCGTGAAGTAAAACAGTATAAGGACTCCCTCCTTGAATTTAAAAAAGCTGGTCGTGAAGACCTTGTTAATAAACTGCAAAGTGAAATTCAGATTTTAAGCGCATATTTGCCAGAGCAATTAACTGAAGAAGAACTAGTTGATGTAATCAAGCAAGTTATTTCTGAAGTTGGTGCGACTTCTAAAGCAGATATGGGTAAGGTGATGACTGCTGTTATGCCGAAAGTAAAAGGTAAAACAGACGGATCACTTGTGAATAAGCTGGTTATCCAGCTATTAGCATAAAAAAACGTCTCATTTCGTATGAGACGTTTTTTTATTGTTCTGATTAAGGAGAAACGCTATATTGCTTAAAAAGCGTTTCTGTAAGTGATAAAAACCCCTCTAGTTAAAGTTTCAATTTATTATTTCCTTGTATAATTCCGATTCTACACCTATTCTTACTTCCTTGACTAAAACTTCTTTCGCGAATAAAAGCTAAGTACCGAGCCTTCTGAAACTCAGATTGAAGTTTTATAGCTTGCTCTTCAGCATAATCCTCAAAGGTAACGAAAGAGATTCTAACTATTTTAGATTTTGCATCAGTTGCATAAAATGGCTGGATATTACTGTCGGTAACTTGTTTTATAACATTCAAAACTTCTTGACCAAAGCCGATTTCCTTTCGTATTTCCTCATTTATTAATTCATTTTTTAATGAACCCTAATATTTTTTGAAATTCATATAACAACCATCTATAAAATATTCTTACTTACAACGTAACATTCAGAGTGAAGAAATTTTCTTTTTTTTTGATTTTATCCCGCATTAACGGGTAGCCCGATTGGTGAGGATTGATTATAGTTTTACTTTATCTCAGTTGTCCAATAAATGACAACTACTTATTCTATGGTCAGTATGTCACGTCCAGAACGAATTGTAACAGGTTTTTTCAAGTTTCCCACTTCTCGCTAGGCTCAATTTCTTAATGTAACTTGTACTGATATCCTGTAGGGGCGCATATTCTTGTATTAATACTTCTATTATTAAAGGTAACATCCTCTGATCCATCATTGTCCTGACAAATATGATTTCATATAGCGACTGTTTTAATTAACATGATATGAACTCTTGCAGAATATAGTTATGTTAGTGAAGTCGTTATAACACGATAGGCACTTGTGAAGAAATACATATATATGGGATGAGAGGGGGTCTTTCGAGATGAAGAAATTAGAACAAATGAAAAATTGGTTGACAAAACAAGTAGACCTACCAGTGGATGTATTAATGGATCTACCTCGGATTACTCTTGTTGGGCAAATACATATTTATATAGAAAATCATCGGGGGTTATTAGTGTTTTCAGATAAAGAAGTGCGATTGCTTTTAAAACACGGTCAATTATTAATTAAAGGACAATCCTTTGTTATTAAAACGATTCTTCCAGAAGAGCTTTTACTCGAGGGGATAATTGAGCAAGTAACATTTTTAGAAAATGAAAAAAAAGGTGATTGAAGTGAAACTTCCATTTGTGAAGTTTTTCTTCTTTATCCTGTAAAAGTTCCGTTGATAGAGACTGATTACAGTTTTACTCTGTTTTATTTTAGTACGAGCTATTTTAATGCTTCAAATAAAAAGTAGTATATCTACTTTTAGAAAGGTAGTGAAGGTGGTAAATGAAAAATAAATGGTTTATAAAGTGGCTTGGATATGTAAAAGTGCGAATTGAAGGTAGAGGAGCGGAACGGTTTGTTAATGAATGTGTACGGAGGAATTTATTAGTTTGGGATGTTAAAAAGATAGCTGATGAAACGTTAGTTTTTTGTATGTTGTTACGCGATGTGAAAAAAATAAAACCAATTTATAGAAAAAATGAATGTAAATTATATTTTATTGGACGTTATGGTTTTCCTTTTTGGAATAAACGTTTAATTAAAAACAGTGGATTTTTAATTGGTTTTTTAATTTTCTTTTTTGGTGTGATTGCAATGTCAAATATGGTTTGGAAAATTGAAATTACAGGAGCTAAACCTGAAACAGAATATATATTGATGAAAGAATTGGATAAAATGGGTATTAAAAAAGGGAAACTACAATTTCAAATGCCGAATGTAGAAGATGTACAACGCCATTTGACAGATAATATTAATGCCATTACTTGGGCGGGACTAGAAGTAAGGGGAACGACTTATCATTTTAAAATTGTTGAAAAAAACGAACCGAAGAAAGAAAAGGAACAAAGGCCGCAAAATTTAGTAGCAAAAAAAGAAGCGATTATTACAAAAACGTTTGTAGAAGTTGGAAAGCCGGTTGTACTGAAAAATGATCATGTAGAAAAAGGACAGATTCTCGTATCGGGAATATATGGTAATGAGGAAAGTCCGACGATTGTTTCAGCGAAAGGTATTGTATATGGCGAAACGTGGTATACATCTAAGGTGGATGTCCCGTTAAAGACGCAATTCCAAGTGTATACTGGTAATGTATACAATGAACATTTTCTTAAATTTGGGGATACGAAAATAAAAATATGGGGATTTCAGCATGATAAGTATAAACGCTCTCGTACTGAAAGTGTAAAGCATGATGTGAAATTATTTGGTTTTACACTGCCGATTGCATATGAAAAAGATGTTGTGAGAGAAGAGGAAGAAGCGAATCGAGAATATACAGAAAAGCAAGCGCTGAAAGTAGCGAAGGAGATGGCCGAAAAAGAACTAAAGAAAAAATTGGATGAACATGCTATGATTGTAAGTGATAAGATTTTGAGTAAAGAGGTTGAGGCGGATCAACTAAAAGTTACATTGCATTATACTGTGGTTGAAAATATTGCAGAGCCACAACCAATATCCGAATCCGATATTCAAGGAGACTGAGTAATGGCAGAACAATTAGTAGAAATGAACCAACAATTGGAAAATGCTAACGAAGCAATCGCTCTTTTTGGAGTTAATGATGCGCATTTAAAAGTAATTGAACGAGAACTGAATGTATCGATCGTAACTAGAGGAGAAACTGTTCATGTATCTGGGGCAGTTGAAACGGTGGCACTCGTAGAAAAAATCTTACAGCAATTACTTGTTGTAATTCGTAAAAGTATATCAATTTCAGAGAGAGATGTTGCGTATGCGATTCAGCTTGCACAACAAGGGAAAATTGCTCAATTTGAAGAGTTATATGAGGAAGAAATTTTCAAGACTGCAAAAGGTAAATCCATTCGTGTAAAAACAATGGGGCAAAGAAGATATATTCATGCGATGAAGAAGAATGATATTGTCTTTGGGATAGGGCCTGCAGGAACTGGAAAAACATATTTAGCTGTAGTAATGGCTGTGAGGGCTTTAAAACAAGGATATGTAAAGAAAATTATTTTAACAAGACCTGCTGTAGAAGCTGGAGAAAATTTAGGTTTTTTACCAGGGGATTTGAAAGAGAAGGTAGATCCATACTTACGCCCGTTATATGATGCTTTACATGATATTCTTGGACAAGAATATACGCAGCGTATGATGGAGCGAGGAGTAATTGAAATAGCTCCGCTTGCTTATATGAGGGGGCGTACGCTTGATGATTCATTTGTTATTTTAGATGAGGCTCAAAATACAACGGGTGCTCAAATAAAAATGTTTTTAACAAGATTAGGTTTTAGTTCTAAAATGGTTATTACAGGGGACCCTTCACAAGTAGACTTGCCAAAAGGGGTAAAATCAGGGCTATCTATAGCTGCTAATATTTTATCTGGTGTATCAGGTCTGTCATTTATTACATTAGAACAAACGGACGTTGTGAGACATCCATTGGTGCAACGTATTATTGAGGCATATGATAAAATGGAATGATCCTATTTGTCAGGATCATTTCTTTTTGTATGATAAGGTTGGCGAACGTCATATTTTTTACTATCATGAAAGATAAGGAAAATAAACTATTGGTACTAGTGTATAAAATATTGCCTCAAAGTATCGTTTGGTAGAAGAAATGAAAGCTATAAATAGTTTCACTTTATTTCTGGAGAGGAGAAGGTATTGAAATCATGTCAAGATCTCAAGAAATTTCTAAGTGGTTTCGTAATTTACAACATTCGAAAAAACTAAGTTGGATTTCTTACGTTGTGTTAGGAGCAGTGCTGTTTTTTGCGCTTATGAATAATGTAAAACCAGAACAATTAGATGTTAATATGTATTCTATTGCGAAAAAGACAATCCATTCTCCTATAAAAATTGAAGATAAAGTTACAACGGATAAAAAGAAAAAAGAAGCCGCTACAAAAGTTGAAGATCAATATACATATAAAAGTGAGTATAAACAAAACAAAGTTGATATTGTGAATGACGTCTTTGCTAAAGTGGATGAAGTGGTGCAAGAGATTAAAGCTGTTGGACCGGATGATCAAAAAAAGATGACTGATGCTGAGAAAGTGGACAAGTTAAAAAAGAAACTACCCGCTGACTTAACGAAAGAGTTATCTGATTCAAACTTACTGAATTTGATTAATGCAGATCCGAGCCAATTAGTATTAGCGAAAGATGCTGCGGTCACAGCGATTAATAGTATCATGACTGAGCATATTAAAATGGACGAATTGAAAGATGCGAAAGAACGATATGTAAGTGAGATGAATAGTGTTAATGTTGATAATGGTTTAAAAGAATCAATTAAGGCGCTAGGAAGATATGCAATTTCAGCTAACTATTTTTATGACCCAATCTTAACGAAAGAGAAGAGAAAAGCAGAGGAAGATTTAGTTCCACCTGTTTATATTCTTCAAGGACAAGTTCTTGTTAGAGAAGGTGAAACAATTTCAAGTGATGTGTATAATCAGTTGAAATTAGTTGGTTTGTTAGAAAAAGGGAACGGTTTTCAACCTTATGTTGGATTAGCGGTACTCATTGGTGTGTTACTATACTTTATGCATAAACAATTTGAATTATTTTTAAAGAGAAAAAGAGAAGATAGACCGTATGTTTTAGCGTATATTACAATTTTGTCTATCACAATCGTCTTAATGAAAATCATTAGTTTGTTTCAAAAACTTGAATACGCAGGGATTGCATATGTTGTCCCAGTTGCGATGGGAACAATACTTGTAAAACTAATGATTGGTGATCGATTTGTCTTTTTAACGAGTATGATTTTTTCTGTATGCGGAAGTATTATGTTTAATGAAGGAGTAACGAGTACATTAAATTATAGTGTAGGGATTTACGTATTGTTAAGTTCGTTATCGGTTAGTATTTTCTTGCGAGAAAAAAATCGTCGTACAATGATTTTACAAGCTGGTATACTCGTTTCTGTATTAAATGTAGTCGTATTGGCGGCGCTTTTATTATTACGTAATGGGAATTTTTCGCCTCTTGAAATTGGTACGCAATTATTAATGGCTTCACTTTCAGGGATTATATCATCCGTTTTGGCTATGGGGATTTTACCATATTTAGAAAGTGGACTTGGAATCGTATCAAGTATGAAGCTTATGGAACTATCAAGTCCAAATCATCCGCTTTTACGCAGAATTTTGTTAGAAGCGCCAGGGACATATCATCATAGTGTAATGGTAGCGAATCTTTCTGAGGCTGCTTGTGAAGCAGTTGGGGCAAATGGTGTATTAGCGCGTGTAGGGGCATATTATCATGATGTAGGAAAAACAGTACAACCGCAATTCTTTATTGAAAACCAAATGGGAATTAAAAACCCGCATGATAAATTAGATCCTGTAACGAGTAAAGATATTATAATTGCTCACGTAACGGATGGAGTAAGAATGCTCGAAGAATATCATATTCCACAAGAAATTATTGATATCGCTGGGCAACATCACGGTACAACGTTACTGAAATATTTTTATTATAAAGCTATTAAAGAAGATAAAGAAAAATATACAGAAGAGATGTTCCGTTATCCAGGTTCAAAAGCAACTTCGAAAGAATCGGCAATTGTTGGTATTGCTGATAGTGTAGAAGCTGCGGTACGTTCTATGAATCACCCAACGCCAGAACAAATTAATAATTTGGTGCAAAGTATTATTAAAGATCGACTGCAAGACGGTCAATTTAGTGAATGTGATTTGACGTTTAAGGAACTACAAATCGTTGGAAAAACGTTGTGTGAAACGTTAAATGGTATTTTCCATTCGCGTATTACATATCCGGAACCTCCGGAAGAAAAGGAGAAAGAATGAATTTGTTAATTGATTTTATTGATGAAACAGAAGAAGTAAAAGAAGAGTATATGAGTTTAATTCGTGAAGTGTTAGAAAAAGCAGCTCAAATGGAAAATATCGAGGATGGTGCGGAGGTATCGGTGACATTTGTAGATAATGAGCGCATTAGAGAAATTAATCGTGATTACCGAGATAAAGATCAACCTACAGATGTAATATCCTTTGCCATGGAAGAGATGGGAGAAGGAGAAATGGAGATTGTTGGTGCAGAGATGCCGCGCATGTTAGGGGATCTTATTATCTCTATTCCAAGGGCGAAAGAGCAAGCTGAAGAGTACGGACATTCTTTCGATCGTGAACTTGGATTTTTGGCGTTACATGGCTTTTTACATTTACTTGGTTATGATCACATGACAGAAGAAGATGAAAAAGAAATGTTCGGAAGACAAAAAGAAATTTTAGAAGCTTTTGGATTAGGACGATGAAAAAAGGAAAACTTATAGATAGTTTTGGATATGCTATAGCTGGTATATTCTTTTGTTTTCGTCATGAACGAAATATGAAAATCCATTATTTAGCCGCAGTCATTGTTATATGCTGCGGCTTTTATTTCCATATTACGAAAATAGAGTGGATGATATTACTTATTGTAATAGGGAGTGTAATGAGTTTAGAGATGGTAAATACGGCTGTGGAAAAAACGGTAGATTTAGCGACTGCCGATATTCATCCGTTTGCAAAAATTGCAAAGGATGTTGCGGCAGGAGCGGTTTTATTGTTTGCAATTATAGCTGTTATAATTGGTGCTATTATCTTTTTACCGTATATGGTATAGTTGCATTCCGAAGCTTTTATTAAGCTTTGGAAGTGCCGTAAGGGCCTTTAATGAGAGAGTGTATCTCTTCATAGCTGTGAACAGGAAGGATGCGGGAATATGAATAGTAAACAATTAATTCTAGAAGCAATCGAAGCGCGTAAACAAGCGTACGTACCATATTCTAAATTTCAAGTAGGTGCAGCATTATTAACGCGCGATGGAAAAGTGTATCGTGGATGTAATGTTGAGAATGCATCATATGGCTTATGTAATTGTGCTGAAAGAACAGCTTTATTTAAGGCGGTTTCTGAAGGGGATAACGAATTTGTAGCCATTGCGGTTGTAGCAGATACAAAGCGTCCAGTACCTCCTTGTGGAGCATGTCGACAAGTTATGGTAGAATTATGTAAACAGGATACGAAAGTATACTTATCAAACTTACATGGTGACGTTCAAGAGACGACAGTCGGAGAATTGTTACCAGGAGCATTTTTAGCGGAGGATTTACATGAATAGAAAAGGTTATAAATCAGGTTTTGTCTCTATTATTGGCAGACCGAATGTTGGAAAATCTACATTTTTAAACCGTATTATCGGCCAGAAAATTGCTATTATGAGTGATAAGCCACAAACGACTCGTAATAAAATTCAAGGTGTATATACAGAAAATGATGCACAAGTTATTTTCATTGATACACCAGGAATACATAAACCTAAACATAAATTAGGCGACTTCATGGTAAAGATGGCGCAAACGACATTAAAAGAAGTTGATATTGTTCTGTTTATGGTTAATGCAGTTGAAGGATTTGGTCGTGGTGAGGAATTCATCATTGAGAAATTAAAAGAAACGAAACAACCAGTATTTTTAGTCATTAATAAAATTGACCAACTTCATCCAGAGCAATTACTAGAGTTAATTGATCAATATCGTAAACTACATGAATTTGCAGAGATTGTACCAATTTCTGCGTTAGACGGTAATAATGTGGACGCTTTAATTGGAACAATTAAAAAGTATTTACCAGAAGGACCACAATACTATCCAGAGAATCAAGTAACGGATCATCCGGAGAGATTTATTATTGCAGAGCTTATTCGTGAGAAAGTACTACATTTAACACGTGAAGAAGTGCCGCATTCTGTGGCTGTTGTTATCGATGCGATTCAAAAGCGTGAGGGCGGGGCAGTTTATATAAATGCAACGATTGTTGTTGAACGTGCATCACAAAAAGGAATCATCATCGGAAAACAAGGAAAAATGTTAAAAGAAGTTGGTAAGCGAGCTCGTTTTGATATTGAAGCGCTACTTGGTTCTAAAGTATTTTTAGAAGTATGGGTAAAAGTGCAAAAAGATTGGCGTAATAAAATGTCTCAGCTTCGTGACCTAGGTTTCCGCGAGGATGAGTACTAAAATAGAGTAAAGTTGTAATCAGTGGATGGTTGGTTCATCCACTGATTATTGGTTTTTATGAACTTTGATAAATTAGGAAAAATTTTTCTCACATGAAAATGGACAAAATGGGTCAATTTAATAACAACAAAGGAAATTGGTTTATAGGCTACGCTTATTGAGAAAGGTGGATTCTTATGCTAGATTTTACCTGGAAGTTTTTCTCCAAAACAGGAAGCATTGAAACGTACTTGCTTTTGAAAGAAATGGAAAAAGACGTAAACGATGAGATGGATCAACATGAAGAGGAGCTAGCGCATCTAGACTCTCCAATTTCTTGACCCGTTTTGTTCAAACCTTGGATGGTGACGAACATGTTTCAAAAAGTTGAGGGCATCGTTATCCGTACGACAGATTACGGAGAAACGAACAAAATTGTTACAATATTCTCAAGAGAACTTGGTAAGGTAAGTGCAATGGCAAGAGGGGCAAAAAAACCGAAAAGCCGATTAGCATCTGTGTCGCAATTAATGACACATGGCCATTTTCTAATTCAAATGGGATCTGGGCTTGGAACATTGCAACAAGGCGAGATTATTTCAACTATGAAAGAAATTCGCGAGGATATATTTTTAACTGCTTATGCATCATTTATTGTTGAGTTAACTGATAAAGCAACAGAAGATAAAAAACATAATCCGTATTTATTTGAAATGTTATATCAAACGTTGCATTATATGTGTGAGGGTGTTGATCCAGAAGTATTATCATTAATTTATCAAACGAAAATGCTTCCGGTATTAGGGATGCGCCCGTACTTTGATACATGTGCGATTTGTCATCAAGAAACAGACTTTGTCGCCTTCTCCGTCAGGGAAGGCGGTTTTCTGTGCTCACGTCATGCAGAGCAAGACCCATATCGTATACCGGTAGGAGAAGCTGTTCATAAATTATTACGTCTTTTCTTCCATTTCGATTTACATAGGCTCGGAAATGTATCGGTAAAGGATAGCACAAAAAAACAAATGCGTTTAGTATTGAATACATATTATGATGAATATTGCGGAATTTATTTGAAATCAAGACGTTTTTTAGAACAACTTGATAAGTTTCAAATATAATTTTGGGCCGTATACGGTCCTTTTTACATACTTTCTTTTTCGAATAGCATATTTAGTATATAATATTTAAGAGATAGTATAACTTTTTTCGTTGTGCATTAAAGGTGGTGATTATCATAGAGCTGAATAAACGGCAAGAACATATCATTCAGATTGTAAAAGATCACGGTCCTATTACAGGGGAATCAATTGCAGCGCAATTGGGTCTAACACGTGCGACGCTAAGACCAGACTTAGCAATTTTAACGATGGCTGGTTATTTAGAAGCACGTCCACGCGTAGGTTATTTTTATACGGGTAAAACTGGGGGGCAGCTATTATCTGAAGCTGTTAAGAAAATTAAAGTACAAGATTATCAATCTAGACCGGTTGTAATTGATAAAAATGTTTCCGTATACGATGCAATTTGTACGATGTTTTTAGAGGACGTTGGTACATTGTTCGTTGTAGATCAGATGACTCTATTAGTTGGTGTTGTGTCTCGTAAAGATTTATTAAGAGCGAGCTTAGGAAAGCAGGATTTAACCTCTCTTCCGGTTAATATTATCATGACAAGGATGCCAAACATTGCGATGTGTCGTAGAGAGGATTCTTTATATGATATTGCGATGGAATTAATAGAAAGACAGATTGATGCAATGCCAGTTGTAAAAGATACGAAACAAGGTTTAGAAGTGATTGGGCGAATTACAAAAACAAATATTACACGTGCGTTTGTAAATTTAGTAAATAACGAATAAGTGTAATTTGTTTAAAGTGAGGTAATGTAATGGATAATAAAATCGTATATGTCGTATCTGACTCTGTAGGGGAAACGGCTGATTTGGTTGTTCGAGCAGCAATGGGGCAATTCCCATTTGCTCCTGATATTAGACGTGTACCGTATGTAGAAGATACAGGGACATTAAAAGAAGTGATTTCGATTGCTAAGAGTAATCAAGCACTTATATGTTTTACGTTAGTTAAGCCTGATATGCGCCAGTATTTAGTAACAGAGGCTGCAAAAGAAGGGGTAGAGGCATACGATATTATCGGCCCTCTTATTGATCAAATTGAAGAAATTACGGGGCAAGTGCCGAGATATGAGCCAGGTGTTGTCCGTAGGTTAGATGAAGAATACTTTAAAAAGATTGAAGCGATTGAGTTTGCTGTGAAGTATGATGACGGCAGAGATGCACGAGGTATTTTAAAAGCAGATATCGTGTTGATTGGTGTTTCGCGTACATCAAAAACACCACTTTCCCAATATTTAGCTCATAACAAACGCTTGAAAGTTGCGAATGTACCACTCGTGCCAGAAGTTGACCCACCTGAAGAACTATATCAAGTGGCAAAAGAAAAATGTTTCGGTTTGAAAATTACGCCAGATAAGTTAAATCATATTCGAAAAGAACGATTAAAATCACTTGGATTAAGTGATGGAGCAACATATGCAAATATTAATCGTATTCAAGAAGAAATTGATCATTTTGAGGAAGTAATTAGTAAAATAAATTGCCAAGTAATCGATGTATCGAATAAAGCGATTGAAGAAACAGCAAATATTATTGTGAATGCAGTGCAAAACCAAAAAATGTTTTAGCACATTTACCAAAGGTGAATGTGCTTTTTTCGCTCGTGTGAAATATGATACCTATGGATTTTGTAATAGATTGTAGTGTAATGGTTATACTTATACTCCTTTGTCTTTTAGTATATTCAAGGTGTGAGTTTGTCATCCTGAAATGTAAGATGAAAAAATAAAGGGATATGTAGCGTAGTTGAAGAAAATATATTATAATAAAAAATTGTGATAAAAACCTATATTTTACGTTTAGACTTTAATTTTTCAGAATAAACTAGGGATAGGATTTACGAAAAAGACATGTAATTACGTTAAATCGACAAAATCTATACAAGAAAACGCACATTATGGAAGGATTCACAGAAGGGATGTAGAATACAGAAATATGCAAAACATCAACAACATATTAGTTGGTGTAGATGTATATCCCGTGAAGGCTGAAATTGTGCAAGTTGGAGCGGAATTTCATGTCGGAATTTTGTTTGTCGCATCATATGCTCATCCTTTAAGGAAATAGCAAGGCAATTGGATCATTGTAGATACTGAACAAAATGGAGTTGATTGTTATATGGATCAACATGAAAAAGTTACAGATCTCAAGATCAAACAGTATATGTGGCTTGCTACTCTTCTTGGAAAAAGGTGTATATGTATTGTTTCTAAGAGATACATTTGTAACAGATGAGCAAATGTATACAATTTTATATAGCAAGTATGTATATGCGATTTATGCAGATAAAGGACCTATAGGAAAGGTTCAAAATCGTTTATACAATGTAATCGGCAACACTTTCTAACAAGTTTAGAAAAATATTGTCGAATTATAAAGGAATTTTTTAATTTATATCGAATACAAAATACGACACGGAGATGGAGTTATGGGGAACAGAATTCCCGAAGAAGTTGTTGAACAGATTCGGACATCATCCGATATTGTAGAAGTCATTGGTGAATACGTTCAACTTAGAAAACAGGGGCGTAACTATTTCGGCCTTTGTCCATTTCATGGTGAGAATTCTCCTTCATTCTCTGTTTCATCTGATAAGCAAATTTTTCATTGCTTCGGATGTGGAGAAGGTGGAAATGTATTTTCCTTTCTAATGAAAATGGAAGGACTGGCTTTTACCGAGGCTGTTCAAAAGCTAGGCGAAAGAAATGGAATTGCGGTTGCAGAGTACACATCAGGACAAGGACAACAAGAAGACATATCTGATGACACTGTCATCATGCAACAAGCTCATGAATTATTGAAAAAGTATTATCATCATTTATTAGTAAATACGGAAGAGGGAAATGAAGCACTTTCATATTTATTAAACCGTGGTATTACGAAAGAGATGATTGAGAAGTTTGAAATTGGTTATGCATCACCTGCTTGGGATGCGGCGACGAAAATTTTACAAAAAAGAGGTTTATCGCTGTCTAGTATGGAACAAGCTGGCCTTCTAATAAGAAGTGAGAAGGATGGTAGTCATTACGATCGCTTCCGTGGAAGAGTTATGTTCCCGATCTATACGTTACAAGGTAAGGTGATAGCGTTTAGTGGAAGGGCGTTAGGGGATGACACTCCGAAATATTTAAATAGCCCTGAAACACCGATTTTTCACAAAAGTAAATTGTTGTATAACTTCCACCAAGCAAGACCGTTTATTAGAAAGCGTGGGCAAGTGGTTCTTTTTGAAGGATATGCCGATGTGCTAGCTGCGGTAAAAAGTGGTGTGGAAGAAGCTGTTGCGACAATGGGAACAGCTTTAACTGAAGAACAAGCAAAACTTCTGCGACGTAACGTTGAAACTGTTGTTCTTTGCTATGATGGTGATAAAGCAGGGCGAGAAGCGACGATGAAAGCAGGGCAATTATTGCTAAAAGTTGGTTGCCAAGTGAAAGTCACATCCTTGCCAGATAAGCTTGATCCTGATGAATATGTGCAACAATATGGGACTACCGCTTTTGAAAATCTTGTGAAATCAAGTGTGAGTTTTGTTGGTTTTAAAATAAATTATTTGCGTTTAGGGAAAAATTTGCAAGATGAGTCTGGCAAAGAAGAATATGTGAAAAGTGTTTTAAAAGAGTTATCGTTGTTACAAGATGCGATGCAGGCAGAGTCATATTTGAAGTCATTATCGCAAGAATTTTCGTATTCAATGGAAACACTTTTGAATCAATTGCACCAATATCGCAAAGAACAAAAGGTACAGCAAAAACAAATAAAGCAGGTTGCTAAACCGTCTCAAGTCGTTCAAACAAAACCGAAGTTAACAGGTTTTGAAAGAGCGGAAAGAGAAATTATTTACCATATGTTGCAAAGTGCAGAAGTAGCTGTTCGTATGGAATCCCATATAGAAGATTTTCATACAGAAGAACATAAAGGGATTTTATATGAACTATACGCATATTATGAAAAGGGAAATGAACCTTCAGTTGGAACATTTTTAAGTTGGCTCTCTGATGAAAAGTTGAAAAATATTATCACTGATATTTCGACGGATGAATTTATTAATCCAGAATACACAGAAGAAGTGTTACAAGGCCATTTGGAGACGCTTAGACGGCATCAGGAAAAACTTGAAAAGATGGAGATCATCTTTAAAGTGAAACAAATGGAAAAAACAGATCCTGTAGAGGCTGCTAAATATTATGTAGCATATTTACAAAATCAAAAAGCGAGAAAATAGCTTTTTTGATAAAGTTTTAGTATAATGAATGTTTGTATCTCGCGTAAGGAGGGGAACAGATGGCTGACAAACCAGCTCGTTCTAAACAAATTGAAACTGAAATGACCCTTGAGCAAGTGAAAGAACAACTCACTGAGCTCGGAAAAAAACGTGGCGTTCTTACATATGAAGAGATTGCAGAACGCATGAATGGATTTGAAATTGAATCCGATCAAATGGATGAATACTATGAATATTTAGGTGAACAAGGCATTGACTTAGTTGGTGATAATGACAACGAAGAAGGCCCTAATAATCGCCAAATTTCAAAAACAGAAGAAGAGTTTGACCTCAATGATTTAAGTGTACCACCAGGGGTTAAAATCAACGATCCTGTTCGTATGTATTTAAAAGAAATTGGTCGTGTAGACTTACTATCTGCAGAAGAAGAAATTCGACTTGCAACGCGTATTGAAGAAGGCGATGAAGAAGCAAAACGTCGTCTTGCAGAAGCAAACTTACGTCTTGTAGTAAGTATTGCAAAGCGCTATGTAGGCCGTGGTATGCTTTTCTTAGACTTAATTCAAGAAGGTAATATGGGTCTAATTAAAGCTGTTGAAAAGTTCGATTATCGTAAAGGTTTCAAATTTAGTACGTATGCAACTTGGTGGATTCGCCAAGCTATTACACGTGCCATTGCAGACCAAGCGCGAACAATTCGTATTCCAGTCCATATGGTTGAAACGATTAACAAGTTAATTCGTGTACAACGCCAATTATTACAAGATTTAGGTCGTGAACCGTCTCCTGAAGAGATTGGTGAAGAAATGGATCTTGCTCCAGAAAAAGTACGTGAAATCTTAAAAATTGCACAGGAGCCAGTTTCTCTTGAAACACCAATTGGTGAAGAAGATGACTCCCATTTAGGTGACTTTATTGAAGACCAAGAAGCAACATCGCCTGCGGACCATGCAGCCTATGAATTGCTAAAAGAACAATTAGAAGATGTGTTAGATACGCTAACAGATCGTGAAGAAAATGTTCTACGTCTTCGTTTCGGTTTAGATGATGGACGAACTCGTACGCTTGAAGAAGTTGGGAAAGTATTTGGCGTAACAAGAGAGCGTATCCGTCAAATTGAAGCAAAAGCACTTCGCAAATTAAGACATCCAAGCCGTAGTAAGCGTCTTAAGGATTTCTTAGAATAGGTTATTTTTTAAGTTTACTTCACCATTGTGAAGTAAACTTTTTTATTTTGTTAATTTTTGTTAAAATTTAGCTATCGGCAACGATTACAATTTCTTGTAATTTATTTTACAGAATTGTCTTTTGATTTGCAAATGCTCATTTTTCGATTTTTCGATTAATTTTGTTTATTCTATACAAAAATATATGTAGAAAAGCGAAAAATATGATGAGAAACGTTAATAATTATCGAAATAATAAGCGATATGACAATAAAAAACAATAAACTGAATTTATGGAATGTTTTTAACAAGTGGTAGTTTACTCTTTTCTGATAGAGCGTTTTCAAGTACAATGGAAATGACTGAATCATCTAACTATTTAGGGGTATAGAGGGGGGAGAAGAGATATGAAACGTAATCCGCTGATTCCGTTCGCTCTTATTGCAGCATTGGGTATTATCGTTATGTTTGTATTTTCATTTCAGGGGCTAAATAAATCTAAAGAGTTAGCTGATGCAAAAAATGGCGGGAAGCCAGCACAAACGGCATCAAAACCAGAAGATATTGTGAAGCAAAGCTGTACGAGCTGCCATGGTGATCAGTTACAAGGGGCAGTTGGACCTAACTTGCAAAAAATTGGTGGGAAACTTTCAAAGGATGAAATTAAAGAAATTCTTTCGAAAGGAAAAGGCAATATGCCTGCCAATATAGTTCCAGCTGATCAAGCCGCTAAAGTAGCTGATTGGTTATCGAAGAAAAAATAAAGTTCCGTATGACAAGCCTTTTGCTTATGCAAAGGGCTTGTTTTTCTATATTTTCTAAAATACGATGAATGATAGAGCAGTGAATTGTTGTTATGGGCTTGCAACAACTACTATAAATTCATTATCATGGAGACAGACTGACAAGAGAAGGAGTAATGGAAATACATGAATGAAGTAAAGCTTTCAAAACGATTAGAAGAAGTTGTACGTGAAATACCAGTAGGATCTACAGTCGCTGATATTGGATCGGATCATGCGTATTTACCGTGTTATACAATTATAAATAATATTGCTACAAAAGCAGTTGCAGGAGAGGTCGTAGATGGACCATTTCGCTCTGCGCAAGCAACTGTAGCTGAAAGTGGTTTACAAGATAAAGTAGATGTGCGTAAAGGGAATGGATTAGCTGTTATCGCACCAGGAGAAGTAGATGTAATTACAGTTGCCGGAATGGGCGGAGCGTTAATTCGTGACATTTTAGAAAGTGGTAAAGAAAAATTAGAAGGTGTAACACGTTTAATTTTACAGCCTAATATTGCAGCGCATCATATTCGTGAATGGTTTATTGAGAATGGTTGGGAGCTTATCCATGAAAAAATCGTAAAAGAAGATGGGAAAATTTACGAAATTTTAGTAGGGGAGCGAGGAAATGTTGCAGCGCCTTACTCTGAAAATAAACAAGCTGAATTGTTTATGGGACCATTTTTAATAACAGAAAAAAGTGAAGCCTTCGTTGAAAAATGGGAAGGAGAATTAAAAAACTTCCAAAATATTTTAAAACAGTTAGAACGTGCAGCTGATTCTGAAGAAACAAAAGCGAAGCGTGGGGAAGTAGAAGCGAAAATGAAAATGATAGGGGAGGTTTTATCATGAGTAAAATTCCAAATGGCCATGAAATTATTTCTTTATTTGAAAGTATGTATCCGAAGCATTTGGCGATGGAAGGAGATAAGATTGGCCTGCAGATTGGAGCGCTTAATAAACCGGTGCGGCACGTATTGATTGCGTTAGATGTAACGGAAGAAGTTGTGGATGAAGCAATTCAATTAGGGGCAAATGTCATTATTGCTCATCATCCTTTAATTTTTAACCCGTTAAAAGCGATTCATACAGATAAGGCGTATGGGAAAATTATTGAAAAGTGTATTAAAAATGATATTGCAATCTATGCAGCGCATACAAATGTGGATGTTGCTAAGGGCGGGGTAAATGATTTACTTGCTGAGGCGTTAGGATTGCAAAATACAGAAGTTTTGGCACCGACATATGCAGAAGAAATGAAAAAAGTTGTTGTGTTTGTGCCAGTCACTCATGCAGAAGAAGTAAGGAATGCATTAGGAGACGCAGGTGCTGGTCATATCGGCAATTATAGCCACTGTACGTTTAGTAGCGAGGGTACAGGCACATTTGTACCTCAAGAGGGGACAAATCCTTATATCGGGGAAACTGGACAGTTAGAACGTGTAGAAGAAGTGCGAATCGAAACGATTATTCCAGCTTCATTACAGCGGAAAGTGATTAAAGCAATGGTAACGGCGCACCCTTATGAAGAAGTAGCATACGATGTGTATCCGCTTGATAATAAAGGTGAAACGTTAGGCCTAGGAAAAATAGGATACTTACAAGAAGAAATGACGCTTGGTCAATTTGCAGAACATGTGAAACAATCATTAGACGTGAAGGGCGCAAGAGTTGTCGGTAAGTTAGACGATAAAGTGCGTAAAGTAGCTGTACTTGGTGGAGATGGTAATAAATATATAAACCAAGCGAAATTTAAAGGAGCAGATGTATATGTAACTGGTGACATGTACTATCATGTTGCTCATGATGCGATGATGCTCGGTTTAAATATAGTTGACCCAGGACATAATGTTGAAAAAGTAATGAAACAAGGTGTACAAAAGCAATTACAAGAAAAAGTAGATGCAAAGAAACTCAATGTACACATTCATGCTTCGCAGTTACATACAGATCCATTTATATTTGTATAAGAAAAATAAAAACCGTTGCTCATGCAAGCAACGGTTTTTATTATTGTTCTTTTTTCACTTTCACGCGAGGTAATATTTTTTGTAACGGTACTTTTCGAACTCTTTCCCATGTAGCGGGATTCATTGGGTTATATTGCTCTAAGAAAGCGATAACTTCTTTCGTAATTGGCGTTGGAGTAGAAGCACCTGCTGTAACAGCTACGTTTTCTACACCTTGTAGCCACTCTAATTGAATTTCGCTTACATCAGCAACTCGATATGCTTTTGTACCCGCGATTTCTTGTGATACTTGTGCTAAGCGATTTGAATTGTTACTTTTCGGATCACCAACAACAATTGTTAAGTCTGCAACATCAGCTTGTTTAGCGACAGCTTCTTGGCGAACTTGAGTTGCTAAACAAATTTCTTTATGGAATTCTGCTGTTGGGAATTTTTTTTGAATGTCCTCCATTAAATGTTGAACATCCCATTGACTCATCGTTGTTTGATTTGTTACTAAAATTTTATCTGTTGGGATTTCTAATGTTTTTAAATCATCGGCTCTTTCGATAAGGTGAACGATGTCAGGTGCAATACCAACTGCGCCTTCTGGCTCTGGATGATTTTTTTTACCGATATAAATGACATGATACCCTTCCGCTTTCTTAGCTTCGATAAGGTCATGCGTCTTGGTAACATCTGGGCAAGTAGCATCGATTGTCGTTAAACCTTTTTCTTTTGCGCGTTGTTTAACTTCTGGAGAAACACCGTGTGCAGTGAAAATAACAGTACCAGAATCAATTTTATCTAAAATTTCTAAGCGACTTGGACCGTCTAATGTGATGATTCCATCTTCTTCAAAAGCGTCTGTAACATGTTTATTGTGAACAATCATACCTAAAATATAAATGGGTCTCGGCAATGATTTATCTAATGCGGCGTTACGTGCAATTACCATTGCATCGACAACACCGTAGCAATAACCACGAGGGGAAATTTTAACAATTTTCATATGAGTAATCCTCTCCTTCTAAACAAGGGATACTTTTGTGCATAGTCTTTTACATTATAAAGGAGGAGTGGATAGAAAACAAAGGATTGTTACACATATAGTTTTGGTTTTGTTGCTGTTTGTTGAACTGGTTCTTTCGGTAACTCTTTTTCTATTACAGGTTCAATCACTATTTTCTTTCGTTTTCGTTTCTTTTTTTGAGGTGCAGGAGGCGGACTTTCTACTTCAACTGGCTCTGTTACATTTTCCGTTTGATTTTCTTCCGTGCTTTTTCCAGAGGTGAGGATTTTAACAATGCTTGGTAGACTACGCATAATAGGACCGTACTGTTCGACGACAGGACCTACAGATTGAACGACTTGGGATACTTTTTCGATGTTATTTATCATATTAGTTGGATTTGAAATTAAGTTCGAAAAAAAACTGCCGATGCCACTGCTTGCTGTTGCCGCAGCTGTAGTTGTGCCCCCGCGCGTTTCAGTTGATTCATACATTTGAGGCGGTATCATTTGCTCAGGATATTGCTGCATGTATGGTTGATATTGTGGATGTTGCTGCGGATATTGTTGTTGGTATTGCTGCGGATATTGCTGTTGATATTGGGGCGGTGGTGGTTGCTGATGCATCATCGGTTGCCCTTCCATTTGTCGGTAAGGTGGAACCATTTGCATAAAAGGCTCGGTTGGATCGTGTTTTTTAAAAAGCTTAGCAAGAAAACCTTTCTTTTTTTGTGCCATTGGTGGTAGTTGTGGAATTGGATATGGTGTATAAGGTTGCTGCCCTGGATTCGGATACATTTGCCTTGTAGGGGATTTCGGAAACATGTGAGAAATCCTCCTTTCTTCAGTTAGGTATATACACATACAATATGCAATAAAAGGGAAGAAGGTTAGTTTTTGAAGTGAAAACCTAAACTAAAGATGGATTTTACTTGTAGATTTCGATATAATGTAGACTTGACTGATTTGTGCGCGCAGTAGAAATTTTAGAAAGAAGGTGTAACTTATGACACAACAAACTTTTACACAGTATGATTTTAAACCATTTTTAATAGATGCAGTTCGTGAACTACGCTTTACAGAGCCGACAGGAATTCAGCAGAAAATTTTCCCAGTCGTGAAAAAAGGTGTAAGTGTAATTGGACAATCCCAAACAGGTTCTGGGAAAACACATGCATACTTACTTCCTACATTAAACAGAATTAATGCAAGTCGTGAAGAAGTACAACTTGTTATTACAGCGCCTACTCGTGAGTTAGCACAACAAATTTACGAAGAAATCGTGAAATTAACAAAGTTTTGTGCGGAAGACCAAATGATTACAGCACGTTGTTTAATTGGTGGAACTGATAAACAACGTTCAATTGAGAAATTGAAAAAACAACCTCATATCGTAGTTGGGACACCAGGACGTATTAAAGACTTAGTTGAAGAACAAGCATTATTTGTTCATAAAGCAAATACGATTATTGTCGATGAAGCAGACTTAATGCTTGATATGGGATTCATTCATGATGTAGACAAAATTGCAGCACGCATGCCTAAAAACTTGCAAATGTTAGTTTTCTCTGCAACAATTCCTCAAAAACTAAAACCGTTTCTGAAGAAATATATGGAGAATCCAGAGCATATTCATATCAATCCAAAACAAGTTGCAGCTGGAAACATTGAACACTATTTAGTGCCTTCTAAACATCGTAATAAAATTGATTTAGTGCATAAAATGCTACTTCAATTTAAACCGTATTTAGCAGTTGTTTTCACGAATACGAAAAAGATGGCAGACCAAGTTGCTGATGGATTAATGGAACGTGGCTTAAAAGTTGGACGAATTCATGGGGATTTATCACCACGTGATCGTAAAAAAATGATGAAACAAATTCGTGACCTTGAATTCCAATATATTGTTGCGACTGATTTAGCAGCACGTGGTATTGATATTGAAGGGATTAGCCATGTTATTAACTATGAGCTACCATCAGATTTAGATTTCTTCGTTCACCGCGTTGGAAGAACAGCACGTGCGGGGCATTCTGGTATTGCAGTGACGATTTATGATCCAGCAAACGAAGAAGCGTTAGATAGCTTAGAAAAACAACGTCATATCGAGTTTAAACATGTAGATTTACGTGGAGATGAGTGGGCAGATTTAGGTGAGCGTCGTCGTCGTAAGAGCCGTAAAAAACCAAATGACGAACTTGATGTTATGGCAACGAAAGTTATTAAAAAACCGAAAAAAGTAAAACCAAACTATAAACGTAAACTTGCAACAGAACGTGACAAAGTGAAGAGAAAATATAGCAATAAAAAAAGATAAGGGGTTTCCCTTATCTTTTTTTAATCCCGCTAATTTAAATGAAGAGTATAGTCTGTCTAAATAGTCATATGAATTTGTGTAGTGCGTCTTTTGTGAACAAACAATTCACTACATATTTCTACAAATTATGCTATCATTATATCTATTGTATATTGAAGAGGTGATTGTATGTTAAAGATTGGATCTCATGTTTCTATGAGTGGTAAGAAAATGTTATTAGCAGCAAGTGAAGAGGCTGTTTCATACGGTGCAACAACGTTTATGATTTATACAGGTGCACCGCAAAATACACGAAGAAAACCAATTGAAGAATTGAACATAGAAGCAGGAAGAAAACATATGGAGCTGAACGGAATTGAGGAAATTATCGTCCATGCGCCGTATATTATTAATGTTGGGAATACGACGAAGCCAGAAACATTCCAATTAGGCGTAGACTTTCTTCGCATGGAAATTGAAAGAACATCGGCATTAGGTGTAGCGAAACAAATTGTTCTTCACCCAGGAGCGCACGTTGGTGCTGGAGCAGATGCTGGTATTCAACAAATTATTAAAGGGCTTAATGAAGTGTTAACGCCAGAACAGACGGTTAACATTGCTTTAGAGACGATGGCAGGAAAAGGAACAGAATGCGGTCGTAGCTTTGAAGAAATTGCAAAGATTATTGATGGTGTAAAATATAATGAAAAGCTATCCGTATGCTTTGATACGTGTCATACGCACGATGCAGGATATGATATTGTAAATGACTTTGACGGCGTATTAAACGAATTTGATAAGATCGTTGGTATAGATCGTTTACAAGTACTTCATATTAATGATAGTAAAAATGTACGCGGAGCAGGAAAAGACCGTCATGAAAACATTGGATTTGGTCACATTGGGTATAAAGCATTGCATCACATTGTACATCATCCACAGTTAATGCATGTACCAAAAATTCTTGAAACACCGTATGTAGGGGAAGATAAAAAAGATAAGAAGCCCCCATATAAATTGGAAATCGAAATGCTGAAAAACGGCACTTTTGATGAAGGGCTTCTTGAAAAAATTAAAGCGCAATAAGGAGGGGAAATCCCCTCCTTATTTTAGTAGTTGCTGAAATAATGTATTTACTTGTTGGGCAGTGGCAGGGGAAGTTACTTTTGCGATCTGTTTTAAGAGCTCTAGTCGCTCGTTGTTATCGTAAATATTAATATTTTTACCCTTCATAAGTAAAACGATTTGGTCAGCTTGTGCGGCTGTAATAGGAACTTCGTATTCTTTGCTATATTTTAATAACTCTTTTGTAGAAATATGATTTAATTTTTTATTAACAATTTGTTTAATGAGGTTCATCTTATTATCCTCCTTCACGCGTTCTTCTATCGAAATATATGAGCATGTAGCTTGTACATATTCGTATGGAGTTTCTTTTTTCATGAGGAAAAGAAGCGTATGTTATAATATAAGGACGAAACTACAGAAAAAGAGTACAGGGAGGGCTTATGGAGCAAAAGCAACATCGAAAAGAAAGTGTTATTCATCTCATTTATCGTTTAGTTATGATTATTTTTGGAGCAGCATGCGCGGCGGTGGCGATTGAACTATTTTTAATGCCAAATAAAATTATTGATGGTGGAATTATTGGTATTTCTCTTATATTAGATTATCTTACTCCTAACATTTGGTGGTTAAGTTTTTCTACTTTAGTCGTTGTTCTCAATATCCCATTTATGTATTCCGGTTATAAGCAAATTGGAAAAACATTTATGTTATCTTCGACATTTGGTATTGTAGCGTTAGCTTTCATTGAGTCAACGTTACATGCGGTGCCACCATTTACAACAGAACCTATTTTAGCGACAGTGTTTGGTGGGCTTATTTTAGGTCTTGGTGTAGGACTTGTAATTCGTCATGGTGGGTCGTTAGATGGAACTGAAATTATGGGGATTTTATTAACGAAGAAACTACCGTTCTCTGTTGGTGAATTCGTAATGTTTGTGAACTTATTTATTTTTGCATGGGCAGCATTTGTGTTTGGTGTGGAACAAGCGATGTATTCTGTTATGACGTACTATATCGCATTTAAAACAATCGATACAGTAATTCAAGGGCTAGATGAAACGAAGGCGGTTTTAATTGTATCTGATCAATATGAGGAAGTATCAAACGCGATTTTGCATCGTCTTGGCCGTGGAACGACAAAGCTTGTAGCGAAAGGTGGTTACACGGATAAAGAAAAAGAAGTTATTTATGCAGTTGTAACGCGTCTAGAAGTGACGAAATTAAAGTCAATTGTGCATGAAATTGATGAAAATGCGTTTGTTACGATTATGAGCACGCAAGAGACAAATGGTGGTAAGTTTAAATCGGCTATTCACTAAAAAGTTTATAGGAATATTTTTTGAAAGCAGAGAATTTTTCTCTGCTTTTTGTTATAATAGTAAGGTTTCTTGAAAAAATAGATATATTTTAGGCAGATTGGTTTACAACTATAATAAGCTGTACTATAATTCAAATAGATATAAATCGGAATCATTCTGAATTAAAATAGGTGAGATGCTATGAATAATATATTAGAAATTGAAGGTTTAACATTCCGATATGAAGATCGGAATGTGTTAGAAAATATTAATTTGCAAGTTCCGAAGGGAGCTTTTTTAGGTTTAGTGGGACCGAATGGTTCAGGTAAATCAACTTTACTTAAGTGTTTATTAGGCGTTTTAAAGCCAAAAGAAGGAAGCATACGCGTGTTTGGCGTTGATAGTAAGAAGTTTAAGGAATGGAACAAAGTTGGTTATGTATCCCAAAAGGCAAATAGTTTCAATTCTGGTTTTCCAGCAACTGTTTCTGAAGTTGTCTCAATGGGACTTGTTTCGAAAAAAGGGCTTTTTCGCTTTTTTACAAAAGAGGATAAAAAAAAGGTAGAAAAAGCAATTGCTGATGTAGGGATGAGTGAGTTTCAAGGTCGTAACATTGGAGAGCTTTCTGGTGGACAGCAACAGCGTGTATTTATTGCTCGTGCGCTCGTTAGTGATCCTGAATTGCTTATTTTGGACGAGCCTACTGTTGGAATCGATGTGAAAAATGTGGAAAGTTTTTACGAAATATTAGAGGATTTAAACAAAAGGCTCGGGATCACATTAATTCTTGTTACTCATGATATGGGAGCTGTTACTGAAAAAGTAACACATGTTGCATGCCTGAACCAACATCTACATTTCCATGGAAATGTAGAGAAGTTCCGAGAGTTAGAAGATGCAGAAATGTCCGTCTTATATGGACATCATGTTCATCGTTTAGAACACGAACATGAGCATCACGGGAGGATATAATGATACAAGATTTTTTACAATATGACTTTTTACGTAATTCTTTATACGCAGGTATTTTAATTGGACTTGTTGCACCGCTAATTGGTGTGTTTGTTGTTATTCGTCGTTTATCTCTTATTGCGGATGCATTAAGTCACGTGACGTTATCGGGTATTGCAGCAAGTTTATTACTTGAAAAAACCATTTTTACAGGTGGATTTTTAAACCCCTTATATATGGGGATGATTTTCTCGATTGGTGGAGCGCTACTAATCGAAAAGTTACGAACTGTATATAAGCACTATCAAGAATTAGCAATTCCAATTATCCTTTCGGCAGGGATGGGGGTTGGAGTTATTTTCATTTCACTTGCAAATGGATTTAACACAGACTTATTTAGTTATTTATTTGGTAGTGTCAGTGCTGTAACAAGTACAGATTTAATTATTATTGGGATTGTAGCAATTGTTGTTGTTGCGACAATTATTTTATTATATAAAGAGCTGTTTCTATTATCATTTGATGAGGAATACGCAGTATCAACTGGTTTAAGAGCGAAATGGATTCACTTTATTTTCATTATATTAGTTGCTCTTGTCATTGCAGTATCAATGCGTGTAGTGGGGGTTCTTCTCGTATCATCATTAATGACATTACCAGTTGCAGCAAGTATTCGTATTGCTAAAGGATTTAAACAAACAATTTTCTTTTCCATTTTATTTGGTGAAATTGCAGTAATTGGTGGAATGTTTGCTTCGTATCAACTTGATCTAGCGCCAGGTGGTACAATTGTTATGATAGCAGTTCTTATTTTAATCGGTGCGATTTTATGGAAGAAGAAAAAAACTGCATAAAGTAGGGATAGGTATGAATCTAACAGAAGCTTTACGCCTAATGAAAGAAAAAGGATATAAACATACTGGAAAAAGAGAAGAGATGCTCAGATTATTTGCAGCACATAATCGTTATTTAACTGCGAAAGACGTTTTAGAACATATGAAAGACGATTATCCAGGGCTTAGTTTTGATACGATTTATCGTAACTTAACAGTTTTTGCTGAGATTGGTGTTTTAGAACAAACGGAATTAAATGGCGAAAAACATTTTCGTTTTACTTGTTCTATTATGGAACATCATCATCATTTTATTTGTTTGGATTGTGGGGGGACGAAAGAGATTACTTCCTGCCCAATGGATTTTATGAATAAAGATTTTACTGGTTATGAAGTAACGGGTCATAAGTTTGAAATATATGGTCGTTGTCCAAAATGTGCAAAGTAAAAGCTCGTCGGTTATGTAACTGACGAGCTTTTTTACGTAGAAAAGAAGGTTGCTCACAAATATTGTGGCAACCTTCTTTTTATTGTTCTTGTGTCTCTTTTTCTTTTTCTCGTTCAGCAGCCATTTCAGCAGCAATTACGTCGATTTCTTTTTTCAGTTCTTCTACCATTGTTTCTTCTGGTACTTTACGAACGACTTGCCCTTTACGGAATAATAATCCCTCTCCACGTGCACCGGCAATACCGATATCAGCTTCACGAGCTTCACCAGGGCCATTTACAGCGCAACCAAGTACTGCAACTTTAATTGGTACTTGAAGTGTAGAGATGTATTCTTCCACTTCGTTAGCAATGCTAATCAAATCGATTTCAATACGACCACAAGTTGGACAAGAGATAAGTGTTGCTGCATTAGACGCAAGACCGAATGATTTTAATAATTCGCGAGCAACTTTTACTTCTTCAACTGGATCAGCACTTAATGAAATACGTAGTGTATTTCCGATGCCTTTATTTAAGATTGCTCCAAGACCAGCAGCACTTTTTACAGTTCCGGCAAACAATGTTCCAGATTCTGTAATACCTAAATGTAATGGATAATCAAAAGCACGAGCAGCTTTCTCGTATGCTTCGATTGCTAAGTTAACATCAGAGGCTTTCATAGATACGATAATATCGTGGAAATCTAAGTCCTCTAAAATTTTAATATGATGTAGCGCGCTCTCAACCATACCATCTGCAGTTGGGTACCCGTACTTTTCTAAAATGTGTCGCTCTAATGAACCAGCGTTTACACCGATACGGATTGGAATACCGCGCTCTTTTGCTGCATTTACAACAGCTTCTACTTTATGGCGACGACCAATATTACCTGGATTGATACGTACTTTATCGATGCCACCTTCAATTGCTTTTAAAGCAAGGCGATAATCAAAATGAATATCAGCAACAAGTGGAATGTTGATTTGTTTTTTTATATCAGCAATAGCATCTGCTGCGCGTTCATCTGGAACGGCAACGCGGACGACTTGACAGCCGGCTTCTTCTAAACGCTTGATTTCAGCAACTGTTGCTTCAACATCATGTGTTTTTGTTGTTGTCATACTTTGTATAATTAATTCATTATTACCGCCGATTGTTAAATTACCGACTTTAACTGGACGTGTTTTTGTACGATGAGTCATTTCATTCACGAATAGATCGCTCTCCTTATAAAAGAAGTTTCTTATTTAGTCCCTCATATCAATGATAGTATACGTGATATAGGGCTATAGAAACCGAAGTACTCGGTTTCACTTTTACTATTGTATCAGCGCCTTTATGTAATTGACAAGGATTAAGTGATAGCTTATTGATATAACGGGAATTTATAAGACTTTCCAATTTGTATTTTTGTAGCAGATGTACTTTTGTTTAATTGTTTAAAGTCGTCAATGACTTTTTCTATGGAAGGAATTTTTTTCTTGTTAATTTGTTCTGTAATAGAAAGAACTGTCTCACCAGTTTTTACTTCAATTGTTTTATAAGATACATCCGTTTCTTTTTCTGTTTTGTTCGCTTTATTTTGTTGACTGTCTGTGTTTTCTTTTTTAATTGTTTGAGCAGCAGTTGTTTTTTTATATGAACTTAACATCGGTAAAGTACCGATTTTTATATCGTAATAAAATATATAACCGAGAACAAGCACGAATAGGAATATACCTAATCTCTTCATATTCTTCACTCCTTTGCTAGGAATATATGCTTGTCCAAAAAAAAAATGCCTATTTAGGCATTTTTTATTTTTCTTTCGGTTTGGGTACCTCTTTAATCGTTAAGTATAGAACGATTAAAACAACAGCGATATAAATGAACGTTGCTCCAGGTACGACGATTTTGAATAAATCCATAATCATGAAGAAAATGGTTGGGATCGTGTAGCTGTATGCAGTTAGTGTCCAAACTTGTTTATAGGATAGTTTACGTTGACCGCTCATAGCAGAACCGATGAACGCAAGTAAAGTCACGCCTACAAAAGTGATGAATAATTGGAATAGGTACACTAAGAATCCAATAACAAATAATAAAATTGGATAAATATTATCGAATAAAGAAATAAATTCTTGTAGATCTTTTTTCTCAAGAGATGCACCTAACAAATCGTTATAAGAATACGTTTGTGTTTGACCATTTCCCATAGAGACTACTTTATCTTTTAAAACAAATAAACCTGTTTTATTTTGATATTTTTCTAGGTCTGTTGAATTTGGATCAAATACGAAAAGTGTATTTCCTTCTTCTTTTTCAATAGGTTGATCAATATCGGCTTTTAGTTCGCCATTTTCGATTTTAAAATCAGGTAAATCTTTATCGATGACTTGATTTACCATGCCAACACCATCCTGGATAAAACTACCGTACAAAAAAGTTCTTGGAATAGTAGTAATTAAGCAAAGTAGCATAATATACAAAATGGTTTTACCGATTTTTTGAAAACGGAATAGCGCCATATCTTTAGGCGAGTATATGCTTTTTACGAATTGGGTAAATATGGACATAGATTCACTTCCTTTATGTATGTATAAAATCATTGTAACGTAGGAATCTAGAGAATCTCAAGATATATTATATTTACATATAGTGGAGATAACTAAATTTCTTTTATTAACTTTCTTCTTTTAAATAAGAAAAATACAATTGACACTTTTCTTTTCTATATGGTAAATTTATCTTACATTTCTTAAAGAGCATATCCGATAGGAATTCCTCTATTTGATATGTTGTTACATACATAATTGTGGACCCTTAGCTCAGCTGGTTAGAGCAGACGGCTCATAACCGTCCGGTCGTAGGTTCGAGTCCTACAGGGTCCATATCCATTTCGCATGTTTATTATGTTAGCAGGAAGCTTCCTTGTAGAAGGAAGCTTTTTTTACGGAATATATGAGCATTTTAATTGAAAAGAAGTGGGAATTTTGCTACTTTAATGATAGCAAGACAATGTGATTTATTTGTTTGCACCCTATGGCAATTAGGGTAGAATGAAGTTGTATGTCACTTAAGTGGCAATACATAAACTGGGAGGAATATAACAATGGCAAAACACGAATTACCAAATTTACCTTATGCGTATGATGCTTTAGAGCCTCACTTTGACAAAGAAACAATGAACATCCATCATACAAAACATCACAACACGTACATTACAAACTTAAACGCTGCTTTAGAAGGTCATGCAGAATTAGCTGACAAAAGCGTAGAAGAATTAGTTGCAAACTTAAACGAAGTACCAGAAGCAATCCGTACAGCAGTACGTAACAATGGTGGCGGACATGCTAACCATACATTCTTCTGGACAATCCTATCTCCAAACGGCGGAGGACAACCTGTAGGTGAACTTGCAACTGCAATTGAAGCGAAATTCGGTAGCTTCGATGCATTCAAAGAAGAATTCGCAAAAGCTGGCGCAACTCGCTTCGGTTCTGGTTGGGCTTGGTTAGTAGTAAACAATGGTGAGTTAGAAGTAACAAGCACTCCAAACCAAGATTCTCCTTTAACTGAAGGTAAAACTCCAGTTATCGGTTTAGATGTTTGGGAGCATGCTTACTACTTAAACTACCAAAACCGTCGTCCAGACTACATCGGCGCATTCTGGAACGTTGTAGATTGGAACGCTGCTGAAAAACGTTACCAAGAAGCAAAATAATCGTAATAAATATAGAAAAAGCTAGGGGAGAGCTCCTAGCTTTTTTCTATGCTTTCCTTTTACATAATTGGGCTTGTCTTTGGAAGACTAGAACATGAAGTAAAGGAGAGTTGTGTATGAAATGGAAACATATAATTGGTGACGTTGAAGTGAATCGGGATTTAGTGTTATTGCTCCTTATAGGAGGTTTATACACGCTCGCAATTTCTTTATCGAATACGTTTGTAAATATTTATTTATGGAAACAAACACAAAATTATGTGAATCTTGGCTTGTATAATTTAGCCAGCGTGGTATTACAGCCTCTCACATTTCTTGTAGGGGGAAAATTAGCGAAACGTATCGATCGCTCGATTTTATTACGAATAGGAGTAGGGACGCTCGCAATTTTTTTTATTGTTGTCTTAGTAGCAGGGAAAAGTGCTTCTCAGTATATTTTATTAATGGGGGCTCTTTTAGGAGTAGGATACGGTTTTTACTGGTTGGCTTTTAACTTATTGACATTTGAAATTACAGAACCAGAAACAAGAGATTTCTTTAATGGGTTTCTTGGACTTCTTACATCCTTCTCTGGAATGATTGGACCAATAGCAGCAGGATACACAATTTCACGTATGGAGAAATGGAGTGGCTATACTGTTATATTCTTTCTTTCATTAGTTCTATTTGCAATTGCTGTCGTCTTAAGCTTCTTTTTATCTAAAAGAGAATGTGAAGGGCGTTATGAAATCGTGCAAGTATTGAAAGAACGACGGATTGATAAAAATTGGGGAAAGATTACACGAGCTCATTTTTTCCAAGGATTGAGAGAAGGAACGTTTATTTTTGTCATTTCAGTATATGTTTATTTAGCAACTAATAGTGAGTTTGCATTAGGGAAATACAGTTTAGTGAACTCTGCTGTATCCTTTGTATGTTATTACTTAGTTGCTCGTATGTTAAAGAAGGAGTGGCGAAAAAAAGCAATTTTACTTGGAGGCATTATTTTATATGCTGTCGTCTTTTTAGTTATTTTCAATGTTACATACACGAAATTACTTATTTATGCGGCATGTATTGCAATTGCATATCCTATTTTACTTGTTCCGTACGGATCAATGACATATGACGTAATTGGTAGAGCGAAAAATGCGAGAGAATGGCGTGTGGAATATGTCGTTGTTCGGGAGCTATGGTTAAACGCCGGAAGAATCTGTTCCATTTTAAGTTTTTTATGTGCTGTACTATTCTTTCCACCTGAAAAAAGTTTACCTTACTTATTATGTATTTTAGGTGCTGGACATTTTCTTATTTATTTTGCAGTTAAAAATGTCAAATATGATGAGGGAAATGCGAGTAAAGCAAGTGTTGTAACGCAAGGGAACGCGCAAAATCAAACTGAACCAGAAGGTTAACTTCTCGTTTGTTTTATGCTAGAATAGAAAAAGATGTAAGACAGCAGTGAGGACACCTGTATGAAGGTGTCCCTTTCACATTACATAGCTGTTGGTAGAGGGGGTTTGTATGAGCAAGAAGCAGAAGCAAAATAAGAAAAAGACCCACGTTCCTTTTCGGTTAAACGTGCTGTTTTTCTGCGTGTTTTTAATGTTCTCCGCGGTTATTGTAAGGCTCGGATATGTACAAATTGTTCGCGGTGAAGAATATAAGAATGAAGTGGAGAAGAAAGAAAACTCAACGATAAGTAATCCTGTACCGCGTGGGAAAATATTTGACCGTTATGGGCGACCTGTAGTAGATAATGCAGCCGTTCGTACCATTACATTTACAAAAATGAAAGGATCAACTGCAGAAGATCGCTTAGAAACAGCGAAAAAGCTAGCAGATTTGATTGAAGTACCGACAGATAAATTAACAGATCGCGATAAAAAAGATTATTGGCTTGCTATGCATAAAGAGGAAGCTAAAGAAAAAATTACGAATAAAGATCGTCAAGAGTTTAAAGATAAAAAAATTGATGATAAAGAATTAGACGAGCGTCAGCGAAGTCGTGTAACAGAAGAAGAGATTAATCAATTATCCGCAAAAGATCTAGAAATACTAGCGATTAAAAGTAAGATGGACGGCGGATATGCAATGACACCTCAAGTTATTAAAAAGGATGCTACAGAAAAGGAATATTCGATTATTAGTGAAAACCTAGCAGCATTACCAGGTGTAGATACGAATGTTGATTGGGAGCGAAAATATACGTACGATGATTTATTCCGAAGTGTACTAGGTGGGGTGTCGACATCTGATGAAGGCTTACCGAGAGAAAGACTAGATTACTATCTTGTTCGTGATTATAATCGAAATGACCGAGTAGGAAAAAGTTATCTTGAACAACAGTATGAAGATAGTCTGCACGGTACGAAAGCAGAAGTTAGAAATGTTACAGATAAAAACGGTAATATTTTAGAAACGATTAATGTATCAAAAGGACAAAGTGGTAATGATCTGAATTTAACAATTGATATGGAATTACAAAAGCGTGTGGAAGATATTCTTGCGAAGAATTTAATGAGATTTAAAGGAAGCGAACCTCTTTTAGATCGCGCATTCGTTGTAATGATGAACCCAAAAAATGGTGAAGTTTTATCTATGGCGGGGAAACAATTAGTTAACGAAGATGGTCAAACGAAAGTAAATGACTTTGCATTAGGTACCATGACAAGTTCTTATCCGATGGGATCAACTGTAAAAGGTGCAACAGTACTTACTGGATATCAAACTGGTGCGATTCAACCAGGATCGGTGCAATTGGATGAACCAATTAAATTAAAAGGTACACCTACGAAGTCATCTTGGAAAACGATGGGATACATTAATGACCTTACAGCTTTAAAAATGTCTTCTAACGTTTATATGTTTAAAACAGCGATGAATATCGCCGGTGTTAAATATGTGAGAGGTGGTACGTTAGATATACCTCAAAAAGCATTTGATACGATGCGTTATTATTTTGGACAGTTTGGACTTGGTGTAAAAACAGGAATTGATTTACCGAATGAATCTGCTGGTCAGATGGGTAGAAGTAGTCAACCAGGTTTCTTACTAGATTTATCAATTGGACAGTATGATACGTATACACCGCTTCAATTAGCGCAATATATTTCGACGATTGCCAATGGCGGATATCGCATGCAACCACAAGTTGTAAAAGAAATTCGTCAACCGGCAGTGAAACCAGATGAAGTTGGGAAAGTTGTTCAATCTATGGAACCGAAAGTATTAAATCGTATTGATATGCCGGAATCGCAAATTAAACATGTTCAAGAAGGATTTAGACAAGTGTATAATGATTCAGGTGGTACAGCTACAAAATACTTTACAGGTGCAAAATATAAAGCGGCAGGGAAGACGGGTACGGCGCAAACTGTGTATGGTGGAGATAAAGAGATTGGTAGAAATGCAAAAGGTGAACGTGTGGAAACATATAACTTAACATTAGTAGGTTATGCGCCACTTGAAGATCCAGAAGTAGCATTCTCTGTTGTCGTTCCATGGGTACATGATGATAAGACTGGTATTAATGGATATATTGGTCGTGAAATTATGGACGCTTACTTTGATTTGAAAAACAAGGAAGTAAATGGTGAAGCTCCAAAAGATGATAAAGACAATAAAAATAAAGAGCAAGATGATGAATAAAAAAGTTGTAAAAAAGCACACTATCTGAAAAGATAGTGTGCTTTTTTTTATGGTTTATGCATATCGTGTAATAAATGTGGACAAGTATACAACATTGAAAAAACGCGGCCGTATAAATGATACTTGTATATGATGGGATAGGGGATAACTGTTTTATAGGGAAATCATCAGAGGAAATGAATAGCTACTACTGAATTAAAATTGTACCGTATGTTGATTTTTGTGGAACTTTACAAAACTTTTACAAACAATTAAAACCGAATTAATAGTTTAGCAGTATTCTTATATCTGTAATCCTGTTATTTCCGGTTACTTCTAGGAGGAAGAACACGTGAAATGGATGCGTACACCGATTAAAGTTTTCGTATTATCAATATGGTTCCTCTGTTTTGAAATGTCTACTGCATTTGCTTTAAATGATACGGGAGAAGTGAGAGTTGATGGATCCTCAACGGTTTTTCCTATTATAGAAGCAGTAGCGGAGGAATATACAAAGGTGCATCCAGACGTGAAAATTTCCATCAGTATTTCTGGAACTGGGGGAGGATTTAATCGTTTCAGTAAAGGAGAAGTAGATATAAATAATGCTTCGAGAGTAATGAAACAAGTCGAGAAAAATGAAATGAAGAAAAACTCTATTCAGTTCACACCTTTTGAGGTTGCTAACGACGGTCTTACGATTGTTGTGAATCGCCATAATACATGGGTAGACGATATGTCAGTAGACGAGTTACGACTACTTTGGAGTGAAGATGGAAGAGAGAAGCGATGGTCACAAATTCATTCAACATGGCCACGTGAACAAGTGAAGTTTTATGCACCAGGCGTAGACTCTGGTACGTATGATTATTTTCAAAATGTCATCTTACAAAATCATCGCATTGTAAAAAAAGTCTCTTTGTCTGAAGATGATCAAGTTATTATGCAAGGGGTAATGAATGATAAACATGCCATTGCTTTTGTAGGATATGCTTATTATATGGCTAATCGAGATAAGGTGAAAGCAATAAAAGTAAATGGTGTATTTCCGACGAAAGAGACCATTCAATCAGGTAAGTATAAGCCGTTATCTAGGCCGCTACTTACTTATGTGAATAATGCATCTATCCGAAATAAAATGAATGTAGCAAACTATGTTGAGTTTATGATTCAGCATGTCGGTAACCTCGCTGAAGAGGTCGGATATGTAAAATTAAGAAAAGAAAAATACAATGAACAGCTGCGTATGTTAACAGAAATAAAAGGGTAATGTCAGGGTGGAAAGGGGTTTTCATCTTTGGCTCATAATGACAAAAGTCAAATTACATTTTCTGTACAACATTTGATTGAAAGAAATACAAAACAAAGAAAAAAAACGCAGCGAATCAATCGAATAGTGCCTTTATTACTAAAAATAATTGCTAGTGTTTCTATTGTGACGACACTTGGAATTGTTTTTACGCTCTCTAATGAAACAATCATGTTTTTTCAAAAAATATCATTATACTCCTTTTTAACGGAGAAAGAATGGTTACCATTTTTTGAAGATCCTAAATTCGGTATATTACCACTTATATGTGGAACGTTCCTTGTAACAGCAATTGCTATGTTTGTAGCAATTCCTATCGGTTTAGCGTGTGCCGTATTTTTAAGCGAATATGCTTCAAATAGTGCACGGAAAATATTAAAGCCGATGTTAGAGCTATTAGCAGGTATCCCGACAATTGTATATGGTTTTTTTGCATTAACAGTTGTTACACCGCTTTTACAAAGGATTATACCAGATTTACAGTTTTTTAATGCGATTAGTCCAGGAATCGTTATCGGATTTATGATGATGCCTACAATTGCATCTCTATCTGAAGACGCGATGAGAGCTGTGGCGAAAGGGACGAAAGAAGCTTCATTAGCACTCGGAGCGACGCGGTTTGAAATGGTAAAACAAGTGGTGTTTCCGTCCGCTTTTACAGGGATTATGGCAGCAATTATATTAGCAGCTTCTCGTGCAATTGGTGAAACGATGATCGTTGTAATTGCAGCAGGATCCACACCAAATGTATCGCTTGATCCGACACATTCTATTCAAACGTTAACAGCCTATATTGTGCAAGTAAGTTTAGGTGATGCTCCGCATGGAACGATTACGTATTACAGCATGTATGCTGTAGGCGCAACGTTATTTTTGTTTACCTTTATTATGAACATCATTTCGCAGTCAATTATGCGCCGTTTTAGGAGGATGACATAATATGCGAATGTTGAATCATAAAAAAATACAAAAAAATATGGCATCACGCTTTTTAAAAGATCGAATTTACAAATTGTTATTTTATATAGCAATTTTATTTTCAATCGTAATTTTGTTTTTGTTACTGTTTCAAATTGTTGAAAAAGGTATAAGTTATCTTTCAATAGATTTCTTTACAAATTTCGCTTCACGTAATCCGAAAGAAGCTGGTATTGCTGCAGCTTTGTCAGGGACAATATTATTTATGAGTATTGTTATACCTGTTTCTTTTATATTTGGAGTTGGAACAGCACTTTATTTAGAGCAATATGCGAAGGAATCTCTATTTAAAAAAATAATAGAGATTAATAATCAAACGTTGGCAGGAGTACCGTCCGTTGTATTTGGATTGCTTGGTTTAACTATTTTTGTATATGCTCTTCATTTAGGAGAGAGTATAGTTGCAGCAGCATTGACGATGAGTCTACTCGTTTTACCAACAGTTGTTGTGGCGAGTCAAGAAGCAATTCGATCAGTACCAAGTGTTTTATTAGAGGGTTCTTACGGATTAGGTGCTACGAAGTGGCAAACGATGTATCAAATTGTATTGCCATATGCTTTCCCAGGGATTATAACGGGCTGTACGTTAGCGATATCAAGAGCAATTGGAGAGGCTGCACCACTATTAGTTATTGGGGCACTTGCGTTTGCAAATTATGTTCCATTTAGTATGTTTGATAGATTTACAGTTCTACCAATTCAAATTTTTAATTGGATGAGTAGGCCACAAGAAGAATTTCAGTATGTAGCAGCAGCTGGGATGATTGTTTTGTTAGGTTTGTTGCTATTTATCAATATATTTGTTTTATGGTTACGAAATCGAAAATAAGTTGGAAGTGGATGAAAGGGGAATTCAAATGGTAGCAACAGTAGTAAATGTACAGGTGAAAAACGAAGAGAAAATCGAGACTGCGCCAAAGAAGGTAGTATTTGATACGAAAAACTTAAATTTATGGTACGGGGAAGACCATGCTTTAAAAGATATTAATTTAAGTATTCATGAGAATGAAGTTACAGCCATTATCGGTCCAAGTGGCTGTGGTAAATCAACGTACTTAAAAACATTAAATCGCATGGTAGAGTTAGTACCGATCGTTCGAACTACAGGTGTAATTGAGTATAGAGAACGCAATATATTTGATAAATCATATCCAGTTGAAGAATTAAGAACGCATGTAGGAATGGTGTTCCAAAAGCCAAATCCATTTCCAAAATCTATTTATGAGAATGTAACATACGGTCCAAAAATCCATGGTATTCGTGACAAAAAGACATTAGATGAAATTGTTGAAAAAAGTTTACGTGGAGCAGCGATTTGGGATGAGTTAAAAGATCGTTTGCACGATAATGCATACGGTTTATCTGGTGGACAGCAACAGCGTCTATGCATCGCACGCTGCTTAGCTATTGAGCCAGACGTTATTTTAATGGATGAGCCAACATCGGCATTAGACCCAATTTCAACATTAAAAGTAGAAGAATTAATTCAAGAGCTAAAGAAAGATTTTAGTATTGTTATCGTAACGCATAATATGCAACAAGCAGCGCGTATTTCAGACAAAACAGCTTTCTTCTTAAGCGGGGAAGTTGTGGAGTATACAGATACAAACAAATTATTTACGACTCCTTCAGATAAGCGTACAGAAGATTATATTACAGGTCGCTTTGGTTGATATCGTTTCAAAGCTAAGAGCAAATGCCCTCTTAACAGAGGGCATTTCTTATTTTATCTTACTGTTAATAAAGAAGTAATACTTCTCCTTATCTTAAGTTTTATTACAAGCGTAAGAGGCTATGTAGGAGATTTACCCCGCTATTTGCGGGCAGTAAGACCCCCACCTTAAAATTTAGCGAAAGCAAAGAAGTTAGGGAGGGGATCTTGCTGCCTATCAAATCCCGATTGATGAGGGTTGATTAAAGTTTCACTTTTATATAATGGCACATAATATTGAGGGGGAAGAAAAATGGTAAGAGAACAGTTCCAAGGTGATTTAAAAGCGTTACAGCAAAAGGTGATTGAGCTTGGAGAATTAGCAAATGCGGCTTTATTGATTGCTATGGAAGGTCTGCATACAAGAGATGTAGAGAAAGCGTTAGAGGTCATTGATGGTGATTACCGCATGGATAATTTAGAAGAGGAAATAAACGATCTTGCGCTTATGCTCATTACGAAGCAGCAACCTGTAGCAAGTGACTTAAGAAGGATTTTTATTTCAATTAAAACAGCGACAGATTTAGAGCGCATTGCAGATCATGCTGTTAATATTGCAAAGGCTACAATTCGTCTTGGGGAAAAAGAAGTGGCTGTTAGTTTGCACAACCTAGATGAAATGTTTGCGGTTGCAAATGAGATGTTGCATTTAGCGTTAGAAGCATATGAACAAGAAAATTTAACTTTTGCGAAACAAATTGCTGAAATGGATGATTCCGTTGATGAAATATATGGAAAAGCAATTCGTGAGTTTATATCTTCAGTTCCGGAACAACCAGAAGCAATTACGCAAATTACACAATTATCATTTGTCGCGAGATATATTGAGCGTGTAGCAGATCATATTACAAATATTGCTGAAAATGTCTTTTATTTAGTAAAAGGAAAGCATTATTTATTGAATGAGTAGGAATGAAAGTAGGTGATGAGAAATCACCTGCTTTTTTTAGTCAAAACATGACAAAAAAAGCTCGTTGTTTCCTTTAGTTTATGATGATAAGATGTATCATAATGTAATGGAAAAATTAGTATATATGTTTGTCGTTAATAAGTATTATTTACCAATTTATAGTAAGCGCTTTCTTGTTGTTTGAAATGTACGTTTTTATAGGTTAGAAATTTAATTATATAGTCTTCTAAATGAGGATGTGTTTAACTAATCAAGTTTATGCTGCTAGTTCATGTGGGATAGGGAATATACATATGGTATATGGAGTTACTGAACATTATATAAGTGGAGGCTGAAGTATATGAAGGGGGTTATTTTAGCTGGAGGAAAAGGAAGGCGCCTTAGACCATTAACATGTAATACTCCAAAGCCGATGTTACCATTATTAGAAAAACCAGTTTTAGAATATAATATTGAGTTATTACGCCAGCATGGTATTCGTGAAATTGCAATTACTGTTCAATATATGAGTACGACCATTAAGCAATATTTTGGTGACGGTAGTAAATGGGGAGTTAACTTGTATTATTTTGAAGACTCTCCTCCGCTTGGCACAGCAGGGAGTATTAAACAAGCAGAACAATTTTTAGATGAAACATTTGTTGTGATAAGCGGGGATGCATTAACTGACTTTCAATTATCAGAAGGAATTAGGTTTCATGAACAAAAGAAAAGAATGGTAACAATGTTTGTGAAAGAAGTAGAAAATCCACTCTCATTTGGATTGGTTGTAATGAATAAAGACCAGGAGGTTACACGATATATAGAAAAGCCGGGCTGGAATGAGGTAGTATCTAATGTTGTGAATACAGGCATATATATTATGGAGCCAGAAGTCTTTTCTTACATACCGCCTAGGCAATTTTTTGATTTCAGTCATGATGTGTTTCCGTTATTGGCAAACAAAAATGTGTTATTCGCATATTTGTCAGAAGGTTATTGGTTAGATATCGGCACATTTAATCAATATCGACAAGCACAATTTGATTTGTTAACGAAAAAGTTACAAGTACCTATTCCTTATACAGAAGTATTACCGATGGTATGGATGGGAGAAGGGGTGACGATTGGTAAAGGGACGAAAATTCATGGCCCCTCTTTTATTGGAGAAGGAGCAAAGATTGGTACAGGAGCTGTAATTGAGCCATATTCTATTATTGGGAAAAATAGTATCGTTTCAAATTATTCTCATCTTCAAAAAAGTATTGTTTTTGCAAATGCCCACATTGGGAAGTATTGTGAACTATTAGAAACGACAATAGGAGAGCGTACAATAGTTGAAGATGATGTTACACTGTTTCAAAAAAGTGTTGTAGCGGATCACTGTCACATCGGAAGAAGTACGGTAATTAAGCAAAAAGGAAAACTATGGCCTTATAAGGCGATTGATAGTCATTCGATAGTAGGAGCGGCTGGTATTCAAGAGAGTGAAATGAGTGCAGGGTGGTTACAAAAAAGCCGCATTGTAGGAAGAGGGAATGTTGAAATTACTCCCCAGTTTATCGTGAAGATTGCGATGGCGTATGGTTCTCTTTTTAAAAAAGGAGAAAGTATATTAATTGGAAGTCAAGAAAATATAGAAACAACCTCTTATAAAAATTTATTTTTACATGCTATTCATGGTATAGGGATTCATACGATGGAATGTAAAGAAATGAACGAGTCACTTTTTCAATATAGTGTTCATCATTTGCAATGTGCAGGTGGGGTTTTCATTCAAGTGGAGAATGAGAATGAGATTGTTATAAAGTTGTATGGTCAAGCTGGCATGCCGTTAACGTATAAGCAGCAAAAAGAGATAGAACAAGTATATATGTCCGAATTGTTTTATTACGTGCATGAGAAAGAGATGGGGCGAAATAAGCTGGTTCATGTTTCTATGAATGAGTATATAGAAGTTATATTGGGGCATATTGATATCGAGAAAATACAGATGCAGAAGTTTCATCTTCTTATTAATAAGAGAAATGATACGTTGCAACATTTACTTATGCTCTTTCTGCAAAGACTTGGTTGTACAGTTACATGGATTTATGCAAGCGAACAAAAAGATCATGTGAAAGCTTTGATGAAATCAAGTAAAGCGAATATGGCTCTTATGTTTTCTGAGCAAGGAAATCATTTCGAGTTATACGATAAACATAGTAATATTTACCAAGGTACAGATTTGGAAGAGGTCGATATTCCAGATTTCTTACTCGAATCGACAGGAAATATTTACCCAATGTCTTTGAAGTTAGGAGAATGTTATCTTCTATTTTATACGCAGGATGAAAGAAAGTCGTTTCAAGTAAGGTGGAAGCGAGATATTTTATATCGGATTGGAAAATTATTCGAGCTAATAGCATTGCAAGGAAAAACGTTTCTCAGCATAGTAGAGCAATCACCTCCGCTCTATTTACTTTATGATGAAGTGGTATGTTCATGGAATGAAAAAGGGGAAATTATGAGGAAATTATTGGATGATATAGAAAGGAAGGGAGAAGGTATATTTGAAGGAGTACAGTTCAAATATACTGAAAAAGAGTGGTCTTATATCGTTTCTGACACAAAACAACCAAAATTTTTGGTGTATTCACATGCTAGAAACCCAGTAATAGCAAGGGAAAATATGAAAAATCTTATAGAAAAAATTAGACAATATCAAAAGGTGTAGAATTTTTATTTTAAAAGTGGTATTATAGTATAGTCTGATTTAAGTTATTAGTACTGGAGGGAAATAAGAATGCGTGTGAATATTACTCTAGCATGTACAGAATGCGGAGATCGTAACTATATCTCAAAGAAAAATAAACGTAACAACGCTGAGCGTATCGAGCTTAAAAAGTATTGCAAGCGTGACAAGAAGTCTACGTTACACCGTGAAACAAAGTAAGCAGTAGGAATATTTTCCTACTGTTTCTTTTTTTATTCGATTCCTATGTTAAAAGTGATACACTATCAGCATAGAGTAAAGTGTCACTGTAAGGGGGAGAATGTGTGAAAGCAGAGAAAGTACGTTTACGTAAACAAATAATAGAACACATGAATTCTTTATCAGAAGAACAGTATACAACTTTATCAGAACAGATTGCATTTTCGTTGTATGCGCAAAAAGAGTGGGTTGAAGCTAAAACAATTGGAATTACTCTTTCAATGGAAAATGAAGTGAATACATATCCTATTATCGAAAAAGCTTGGGAAGAAGGAAAGAAAGTTGTAGTTCCTAAGTGTAATAAAGGAACTAGAACGATGTCCTTCCGGCAAATTAATAATTTTGATCAATTAGAAACGGTGTATATGAATTTACGTGAACCGATTCCCGGGCTTACGGAAGAAGTGAATATGGATGAAATTGATCTTCAAATTGTCCCAGGCGTAGCTTATACAGAACGAGGAGAGCGAATTGGGTACGGCGGTGGCTATTATGATCGTTATCTCGTGCATTATAAAGGGAAAACGCTGTCATTAGCGTATGATTTTCAAATGGTAAAACACATTCCAGTAGAGCCATTTGATAAAAACATAGAAAAAATTATTACAGAAAAAGGAACACTGCTTATAAATAAGCTTGTATAGACAAATAAAAATTGACGAGACTTTTTCTTCTTGATTATAATAAAATATGTGAACGTTTTCTTATTATAATTTTTTATAGTAAGTGAGCATAGAGGGTGATGAAATGGTATCTATTTATGATATTCAGCAATTGCTAAAGAAATTTGGTACGATTATTTATACGGGAGATCGAATTGCAGATTTACAATTAATGCAAGATGAATTGCGTGAATTAAATCAATCACAGCTAATCGATCCACAAGACTATCAAACAGCTTTATTTTTATTGAAGCAAGAAATTCAAAAAGAGCTAAATAAGAATTAGATAAAGGTAGGTAAGCAACATGGAAGAGAAATGGTTAGTTGGTGTTGACCTTGGTGGTACAACGATTAAATTAGCATTTATTAATGTATACGGTGAAATTTTACATAAGTGGGAAATCCCTACGAATACAGGTGAGCAAGGAAAACATATTACACTTGATGTTGCGAAAGCAATTGATAAAAAGCTAGAAGAATTAGGCGAATTGAAGAGCAAATTAATTGGTATTGGTATGGGAGCTCCTGGTCCTGTACATGTGGCGTCTGGAATGATTTATGAAGCGGTTAATTTAGGATGGAAAAACTATCCGCTAAAAGATTTATTAGAAGTAGAAACAGGATTACCTGTTGTTATTGATAATGATGCGAACTTAGCAGCGCTTGGTGAAATGTGGAAAGGTGCTGGTGAAGGTGCAAAAGATTTAATCTGTATGACACTTGGTACGGGCGTTGGTGGTGGTGTAATCGCCAATGGTGAGATTGTACACGGCGTGAGTGGTGCTGCTGGTGAGATTGGACATATTACAGTCGTTACAGAAAATGCTTTCCCATGTAATTGCGGGAAGTCTGGTTGCTTAGAAACAGTAGCATCTGCGACAGGTATTGTACGTGTTGCTATGCAAAAAATACAAGAGACTAATAAAGAGAGCGTGTTGCGTTCTATGTTAGCTGAAGAAGGACGTATTACATCAAAAGATGTCTTTGAAGCACTTGGACAAGGTGATGAATTAGCAGGTGAAGTAGTAGAAAAAGTAGCTTCTTATTTAGGATTAGCTGTAGCGAACCTTTCTAGTACATTGAACCCAGAGAAAATTGTTATTGGTGGAGGCGTGTCTAAAGCTGGAGATGCGCTATTAGAACCAATTCAACGCTATTTCGAGCAATACGCTTTCTCACGTGCTGTAAAGAGCACGAAGTTAGCTATTGCAACACTTGGTAATGATGCAGGTGTTATCGGAGGAGCTTGGCTTGTAAAAAAGCACAAATACGAAGCGAAGATGATATAAGTTGTGAAATATGAAAAGAGGAAGGGGGAACCCTTCCTCTTTTTGTGTAAAATCTCGATGAAGAATAAAGTGTAAACGAATTAAGCTGCTGGTGGATACCCGTTATATAGAACAGTCATGATCGTAAACCATCCGAAAACGAGTACAGTTGCAATTGCAAAGCCGCTCGCGAAAAAGTTTTTTTCACGAAGTGTTCTAAGCGTAGCAAATACAGCTAACAGAGTGACAAGTGTAAAAATAATAACAAGGCCCATACAATATCCTCCTCTGTCTACCCATTTCTTATTATGAGTTTTTGGAATATTTACTCTTTTATATTGTACATGTTTTAAAAATGATTGTCGAGATAGCATCCTTTCTTTTCCTCAGAGAAAGAAATGTTGTATCATTAAAAGTAAGTTTTTAATAACTGGAGGAGATTTTTATATGAAATGGATACAAATGCCGTTAGGCCCATTACAAACAAATGCTTATATTTTAATGAACGATCAAAAAGAGTGCATTATCTTTGACCCTGGTCATGAAGGTGAAAAGCTCGTTACATATTTACAAGAAGAACAATTAAAACCATTGGCTGTTTTATTAACACATGCTCACTTTGATCATATCGGTGCTGTTGATGCCGTAAGAGACGCTTTTTATATTCCTGTGTACGTACATAAAGAAGAAGCAGATTGGTTAGGAGATGCAACTGTAAACGGCTCTCAAATTTTTATGATGAACCGCAGTATTACAGCAAAACCAGCGGATCATATTATTGATGCAGAAGGTACATTAACAATTGGATCATTTAATTTTGAAGTTTTTGAGACACCAGGACATTCTCCAGGAAGTATTTCTTATTATAGTAAAGAAGCGAATGCTGTATTCTCAGGAGATGTATTGTTCCAAATGAGCATTGGAAGAACAGATTTGCCTGGTGGAAGTTTTGCTGAATTAATTGGAAGTATTGAAGAGAAATTATTTGTATTACCAGATGAAACAGCGGTGTTATGTGGACATGGTCCAGAAACAAGCATTGGCTTTGAAAAAGAAAATAATCCGTTTTTACAATAAGGAGTTATTATGGGAATGGAGCTCATTTTAAGAGAATGGATGGGGAAAGAAAAGGATTATTCAATTTCATATAGTACGTATATGAACCTTGTATTGTATACGGAGGGTCATGGATATTATATGAAAGAACGTGAAAAGATTGGAAGACAAGGGGATTTTTTTACAAGTAGCAATGTATCCTCTGTTTTTGCAAAAACTTTTGCTAAACTTTTTATTCGTCTTGTTGAAAATGGTGAAGTTGCTTCGAATATTTGTGAGGTTGGTGGGGGAACAGGGAAGTTTGCCTATGATGTTTTACAAGAATGGAAGCAATTATCTCCAAACACCTTTATTAATTTAAACTATTCAATGATTGAAGTGAGCCCTTTTCATAGGAAATTACAGCAGGAGCAACTTGGCTCATTTTCTAATGTATCGTACTATACCTCCTATAGTGAAATGGGAGATTCTTTCGAGGGAATTCTTTTTTCGAATGAGTTGTTTGATGCATTTCCTGTTGAAGTAATTGAGAAAAGAAATGGTATATTGTATGAAGTACGTATTACATATACAGAGGAAGGAAACCTTTCAGAAGTATGTAGGCCGTTAAATAAAAGAATTGGTCGCTATTTATTGAAATATAATATTTATATTGCTGAAGGGCAACGTTTTGAAGTACCAATTGTTATGGAGGAGTATATAAAAGAAATTTCGAAATGGTTTCAAAAAGGTATATGTATTACAGTTGATTACGGATACACAAAAGAAGAATGGATGCATCCAGCACACCGCGAAGGAAGTTTGCGAGGATATTATCAGCATAAGCTAATGCGTAACCCACTAGCGCATCCAGGTGAAATGGATCTTACTACTCATGTTCATTGGGACGAGCTAAAGGAGATCTTTAGTATGCAAGGAATGAGTGCAGTATGGCATAAGAAACAATCTGAGTTCTTGTTAGCTGCAGGGATATTAGAACAGCTTACGAGCCATCAAGATACGAATCCTTTTTCTGAAACGCAAAAACAAAATCGAGCAGTTCGTTCTATGATTTTAAATGGAGGAGTAGGGAGTTCGTTTGATGTTGTTATACATACAAAAGATATGCAACATTTACATTTGGATCAGTATGTAACAATATAAAAAACAAGACACAGTATATACTGTGTCTTGTTTTTTAATACGACTTATGTAGTATTATATATTTCCTCTCATGATATATATTTATATTAAAGATATGAGATAAAAAATATAGAATACGTTCTTTTTCTGCGATTATTAGTCCCTAACCTAATAATACACGAACGAGTTGAATGATTGTTTCATTCTCTACTTTGTAATAAATTTCCAATCCTTTTCTTTCACTAGAAACGATTTTAGCGCTTTTTAATTTTGCTAAATGCTGTGAAATTGTAGATTGTGGCATGTTTAAGCCAGTATACATTGTAGAAACGTTGCTTGGACCGCGCTCGATTAATCCTTTTACGATACATAAACGAACAGGATGAGCTAGCACTTTTAATAATTCTGCATTACTTTCATATAGTTCTAATTCTTTTTGAAAGGTTTCTAACATGTTCTTTTCCACCTCCGTGTGAGCTATTATACCATACTATACATACCAAAAATTTAAAGAAAAGAAAATAGTTGTTGCAGAAAAAAAGTCCTAAAGTAAAGAAATTGTAAGAAAAGAGACCCGGATGTAAATAAAATAGGTAAATTAGCATGTTTTTGTAAAATGACATTTTTGGGTGAAAATTTCGATGCGTTTTAAAAATTGAAAGATATAGATATATTTGTAACACAATTTTATCATGATTTTCTTATTCTTTCAAATGAATATACGAAATTTTTAAAATAATATGACAAAGGAATTATAATGATATATATAGAATATAAAACAGGTTAAAAGAAAAGAAGCTGAATGTCATTCGCTTCTTTATGGTGATAATGAAATATTTGATTACGGCTGATAAATCTTAGGATGATCAAGTCATTAGTCATTTATTCTAAAATTCATCTTTTAGCAACGTTAAAAATCTGTGATTCCATATGTTCTCATAAAAATCAATTGTCTCTTTTGCGGACATAAAAGGATTATTCAACGTAGAGGTTGTTTTCTGTCCCATAAAGTTTTCGTATCCTAGCCCGTGGGCAAACTTAATCGTTGCATCCATACAGTACTCTGTTTGGGCGCCACAAAATTCAATGCGATTTACAGATAATTGATCTAAAATTTCTTTTAAGTTTGTTTTATAAAATGAATTTGCATGTGTTTTTCTTACAAAAAAATCTTGTTCTTGAACATCTAGATCGGTATGAATAGCCCAAAGTTCTTTCTCGGGTACTAAATCATCATCACAATGTTGAACAAAAAGGATTGGTTTATTTAATTTTCTATATGAATAAATTCTTTTATTTACTTTTTTTAGTAAGTTCTGTAAATCAAATAAATGCTCCTCGCTATAACATACGCCATTTTGTAAATCGATAACGATTAAAATATCTGCACAAGTATCCATTATTTTCACCCCTTTTTATTTCTTAATATATCAATTAATCCATTATTTAGAAATAGATGATATACTTTTATTTTTTATGGACTATAAGAAAAGAAGAAATTCAAATGAATATAGCTAAACCGCATAAAAAGAAGATATGAAAACCTAATCTCATATCTTCTTTTTCTCTATGCATTTACAGGTTCTTCTACATAAGAAAGGGCATTTTCAAAATCGGATATTAAATCGTTAACATTTTCAAGACCGACTGATAACCGAAGTAATGAATTAGAGATTCCTCTTTTATCACGAGCTTCTTGCGACAGTGCTGCATGTGACATTTTTGCTGGATAAGAAAGAATTGACTCTACAGCTCCTAAACTAACTGCAAAAACAGGCAATTTTACTTTTGATAAAAATTTGCGGAGTGCATCTTCTGACTGCAAAGTAAACGATAAGACCGCTCCAGCTGATGTTGCTTGAGATTGTTGAATATCAAATCCGAGATGAGTTTGTAATCCCGGATAATAGACATTTTTTACTTTAGAGTGCTCTTGTAAATAATGTGCGATTTTATTGGCATTTTTAGCTGAATGTTCGAGGCGTACATGCAATGTTTTTAGACCGCGAAGTACGAGAGAACAATCTTGAGGTCCTAAAATAGCACCGAATGCATTTTGTAAAAATCCAAGCTTTTGAGCGAGTTCTGAATCTTTTACTACTGCTAATCCGGCAGTAACATCACTATGACCAGCAATAAATTTTGTAGCACTATGAAGAACGACATCAGCTCCAAGTTCAAGTGGTTTTTGGAATAGTGGTGTCAAAAATGTATTATCAACAAAAGTAAGAGCCCCAATAGATTTTGCGAGTTTAGAAACCTCGCGAATATCTGTCACTTTTAAAAGTGGGTTAGAAGGTGTTTCTACATAAAAGAGCTTTGTATTTGGTTTAATGTTTTGTTTTATTTCTTCTAAATTGGTCATATCAACAAATGTATGTGAAACACCGTAACGGGAGAGTACCTCAGTTATCACTCGGTAAGTGCCTCCGTACACATCTTCTGAAATGAGTACGTGATCACCTTGTGAAAGAAGGAGGAATGCAGTGGAAATCGCTGCAATGCCTGATGCAAAGGCGAATCCTTTTGTTCCGCCTTCTAATAAAGCAATGATATCTTCAAGAGCTTCACGAGTTGGGTTTCCTGACCTGCTATAGTCATATTTTCCGAACGTATCTACATCAAACTGGTGAAAAGTTGATGTGTTATAAATAGGAACGTTCACAGCGCCTGTTTGCGAGTCGTGTTTATATTGGTTGTGTAGTAAGAGTGTATCTATAGAATAGCTCATATTCTTACACCTTCTTTTACGAGTTTAATTGCTTGCTTTAAGTCTTGAATTAAATCGTTACTATTTTCAATGCCAACTGAGAATCGAAGAAGACGATTGCATACGCCGTTTGCTGTTCTAATTTCTTCAGGAATATCAGCATGTGTTTGCGTTGCTGGATAAGTCATTAAACTTTCTACACCACCAAGACTTTCGGCAAATGTAATTAAGGATAAAGATTGTAAGAATGGATTAATCCAAGCTTCATCTTTAAGGCGGAATGAGATCATGCCACCTCTTCCTGGATAAAATACATCTGTCACCCCGTCTTCATCATTTAAATACGCAACAACTGCTTTCGCATTTTCTTCATGTTGCCTCATGCGAAGCGCTAACGTTTTCATACCGCGAATTAATAACCATGAGTCAAATGGGCTTAAAACTGCACCTGATGCATTATGATAATGAGCGATTTCCTCGCAAAGTTCCTTTCCTTTTGCAACGACAAGCCCGCTTAGTACATCGTTATGTCCCCCTAAATATTTCGTTGCGCTATGAAGTACAATGTCAGCACCTTCTGTTAATGGTTGCTGTATATAAGGTGTGTAGAAAGTGTTGTCTACAATAAGGAGTAGTCCGTTCCTTTTCGCTACAGTTGCGACAGCAGCAATATCAGTAACTTGCATTAATGGATTAGTTGGAGTTTCTATGAAAATAGCCTTCGTTTCAGTTGTGATAGCTTGCTCAATTTGTTTAATAGACTGTGTATTTACGTATCTACATCGAACATTCCACTTTTTTTCATGCTCAGAAAATAATCGATACGTTCCCCCGTATAAATCTTCAGATACAATAAGTTCGTCTCCAGAGCGGAATAGAGAAAGGACGAGGAGAACAGCCGCCATCCCTGAACTACAGGCATAACCTTGTTCGCCATATTCTAAGTCTGCGATCGCCTGTTCTAAAAGACCTCGAGTTGGATTGCCAGTTCGTGAATAGTCAAAGCCAGTAGATTTACCAATTCCTTCGTGACGATAAGCGGTTGAGAAATAAACTGGTGGATTAACCGTTCCGGTTGTAGTTTCACTGCGATTTCCGATTTGTGCTAGTTTTGTTTCGATTGTTGACATATGAAAATTCCTCCTTTTTAAATTGAAACATTAAGTGAATATAAAATAAAAAAAGCCTTCTAAGAAGAAGGCTTTCGGTTTGAATAGAGTCTTCTTCTCATCTGTCAAATCTTTCACAATTTGCTGGAATTAGCACCTTATTAACAAAATGTTAATGGTTGCTGAGGCGTCACAGGGCCAGTCCCTCTACCTCTCTAGATAAGAATGTTCGTATGAAATTTTTATTATGTTTTTAACTTTACAATAAAATATAACTGAATTGCAACTTTATTTTAAATAATTTTTATTTTTCCGCAAGTGTCATTGACTTTTACTTTTGTGCATGCTAAATTTATTAAAAAATTAACAAACATTGTTAAAAGGGGAACGCATTTCCTTTTAGCTACATAAATAAAATAATAAAGACAACTCTTATTGAGAGCGGTGGAGGGAAAGGCCCTGTGAAACCCGGCAACCTTCAAACGAAATGTTTGAAACGGTGCTAATACCTGCAAAACGAATGTTTTGCATAATAAGAGGAGGAACGATTATGTCCCCCTCTTCAAAGTGAAGAGGGGGTTTTTATATTGATAGAAATGAGGGAGAGTCGTGAAATTACTAGATTTATTATCAAAAGGAATTGTAATAGGTGATGGTGCGGTTGGGACGTTATTGCATTCACATGGTTTGCAAAGTAGCTTTGAAGAATTGAATGTATCTGATCCAGACTTAATTATATCGATTCATAAACAATATGTAGCTGCTGGAGCAGATGTAATTCAAACGAATACGTATGGAGCAAATGAGGCGAAATTACGTATGTATGGTTTAGAAAATCAAGTTACAGAAATTAATAGAGCGGCAGTAAAACTAGCGAAAGCATCTGTGACAGATAAAAATGCAATTTTAGGAACAATTGGTGGTATGAAACATATCGGAGCTGTTACAACGACTGATATGGAAAGAGAGTTTATGTTACTTGAACAGGCAGGGGCTTTACTAGAAGAACAGGTTGATGGATTACTATTAGAAACTTTTTACGATGAATTTGAATTACTTCATGCCGTTAAAGTATTGCGTAAGCAAACGAATATTCCAATTGTTGCGCAATTAGCGTTACATGAAGCAGGTACGACTCAAAATGGAAATGATGTCAATGAAATATTAAAGCAACTTATAGATTACGGTGCAAATGTTGTTGGATTGAATTGTCAACTAGGGCCGCTTCATATGACGGAAGCTTTCAAAATGATATCGATTCCTCAAAATGGCTATTTATCAGCATACCCAAATGCAGGCCTCCCGAATTATGTGGATGGACGTTACGTATATGAGGGAAGTCCAGCTTATTTTGAAGCGATGACACCGAGATTTATTGAGCAAGGTATTCGGTTATTGGGTGGTTGTTGTGGTACGACTCCAGAACATATTCAAAGTATGAAGCGCGCTGTTGCGAATATTACCCCTGTAATAGAAAAAGACACGATTCAAAGGCCGAAAGTCGTTCATACGCATGAGAAACGTTCGAAGGCTCACGTCACTCTAGCAGAGAAAGCGAAAAAACAAACAACAGTTGTAGTGGAATTAGATCCACCGAAAACGTTAGATACACAGCGTTTTTTTGAAGGAGCAAGAGCGTTAAAAAGAGCGGGAGCAGATGCTATTACTCTAGCAGATAATTCATTAGCATCGCCTCGTGTTTCTAATATGGCGATGGGTGCGTTATTAACGAAGCATGATATCCCAGTATTGACGCATTTAACGTGTAGAGATCATAACGTCATTGGACTACAATCTCATTTGTTAGGTTTATCGGCGTTAGGGATGGAAGAAGTGTTAGCTTTAACTGGTGATCCAGCGCGCGTTGGTGATTTTCCCGGTGCCACTTCTGTATATGATTTATCCTCTATTGAGCTTATTAAAATGATTAAAGAAATGAACGATGGACGTTCAATTTTAGGGAAATCAATTGGACCGGCGACAAGGTTTTCTGTAGGCGGCGCATTTAATCCTCACGTGAGGCACTTAAAAGCAGCGGTTAAGCGAATGGAACGAAAAATAGATGCTGGAGCGGAGTATTTTTTAACTCAGCCAATTTACGATATCAAGTTAATTGAAGAAGTGTATGAAGCGACAAAGCATTTGGAACAACCTATTTTTATTGGAATTATGCCGTTAGTAAGTAAGCGGAATGCAGATTTTCTTCATTTTGAGGTGCCGGGTATTACTCTTCCTGAAGAAATAAGAGAGAGAATGGATGGACATGAAACGAAAGAGGCAGCAATTGAGGAAGGGATCCGCATTTCACAAGAATTGGTCGACGCAGCGATGAAATATTTTAATGGTATTTATCTTATTACACCATTTTTAAAGTATGAAATTACAGAACATCTTGTTAAATATGTAAGAGAAAAGCAAGAAGTGAAAGAAGGTATTAATTGATGAAGTGTATAGAAGAAAAATTAAAAAATAGCATTTTAATATTAGATGGTGCAATGGGGACAATGATTCAGCAAGAGGATTTAACTGCTGAAGATTTCGGAGGAGAAGAGTACGAGGGCTGTAATGAATATTTAGTGGAAACAAGACCAGACGTTATTTTAAAGATTCATAAAGCTTATATTGAAGCTGGAGCGGATATTATTGAAACAAATACATTTGGGGCAACGAATATTGTACTAAGTGATTATGATCTGTCTCATTTAGATGAAGAACTAAATGAAAAGGCAGCACTTTTGGCGAAGCAAGCTGTTAAAGAAAGCGGGAAGGAAGTATATGTTGCGGGAGCGATGGGACCAACAACGAAAGCAATTAGTGTTACAGGTGGTGTGACTTTTGAAGAATTGATTGAGGCTTATACAAGGCAGGCACGAGGATTATTAAAAGGAGCAGTTGATGTATTACTCGTTGAGACGAGTCAAGATATGCGTAACGTGAAAGCAGCTTATATTGGAATTCAAGCCGCTTTTGAAGAACTGAAAAAAACGGTTCCTATTATGATTTCAGGAACGATTGAGCCAATGGGAACGACTCTGGCTGGGCAAACAATTGAAGCTTTTTATTTATCAGTAGAACATATGAAACCATTATCTGTTGGGTTAAACTGTGCGACTGGTCCGGAGTTTATGAGGGACCATATTCGTTCACTATCTGATTTATCGGAGTGTTACATTTCTTGTTATCCAAATGCAGGTCTTCCTGATGAAGATGGACATTACCATGAATCTCCATCTTCTCTTGCTGAAAAGGTGAAGCGATTTGCTGAAGAAGGATGGGTTAATATTATTGGTGGTTGTTGTGGCACGACACCAGAACATATAAAAGCAATGAAATCCGCGCTAGCATCTCTTAGGCCTCGTGACCATTATGAGAGAGAAGGACATGGAATTAGTGGATTAGAAGCACTGCAATATGATGAGTCTATGAGACCGTTATTTGTAGGTGAAAGAACGAATGTTATTGGGTCACGTAAATTTAAACGCTTAGTAGCAGAAGGGAAATTTGAAGAGGCTGCTGAAGTGGCAAGAGCGCAAGTGAAGAAAAATGCTCATATTATTGACATTTGTATGGCAGATCCTGATCGCGATGAAATAGAAGATATGGAAAACTTCTTAGCAGAAGTTACGAAAGTTTTAAAAGTACCGATTATGATTGATTCAACAGATGAAAATGTGATGGAGCGAGCTCTTACTTATATTCAAGGAAAAGCTGTTATTAATTCAATTAATTTAGAAGATGGAGAAGAACGATTTAAAAAAGTGACACCGCTTCTTCAAAAGTATGGTGCCGCTATAGTTGTAGGAACAATTGATGAAGACGGTATGGCGGTTAGTGCGGAACGAAAGATAGAAATTGCGAAAAGAAGCTATGAATTACTTACAAAGAAGTATGGGATACGCCCGTCAGATATTATTTTTGATGCACTTGTGTTTCCAGTAGGGACAGGTGATGAAGAATATATTGGCTCAGCGGCAGCGACTATAGAAGGAATTCGCCTTATTAAAGAAGCGTTACCAGAGTGTTTAACGATTTTAGGTGTAAGTAACATATCATTTGGTTTACCACCGGCTGGACGTGAAGTATTAAATTCAGTCTTTTTATATCATGCTACGAAAGCAGGATTAGATTACGCGATTGTGAATACGGAAAAATTAGAACGCTATGCGTCGATTCCAGAGGAAGAAAAACGCCTTGCAGATGCATTACTGTTTGAAACGACGAAAGAGACGTTAGAAGAATTTACAAACTTTTACCGAGTTGCTAAAAAGAAAGATGTCGTTGTGCAAGAAACGTTAACGCTTGATGAAAGACTAGCAAATTATATTGTAGAAGGTACGAAACAAGGATTACACGAGGATTTAAGTCTTGCACTTGAAGAAGGAAGAAAACCTCTTGATATTATTAACGGTCCGCTTATGACAGGGATGGACGAGGTAGGACGACTATTTAATAATAATGAACTTATTGTTGCTGAAGTATTGCAAAGTGCCGAAAGTATGAAAGCCGCTGTAAGCTATTTAGAGCCACATATGGAATCTAGTGATAGTGCGAAAAAAGGGAAAGTATTGTTAGCAACTGTAAAAGGTGACGTGCATGATATTGGGAAAAATCTCGTTGAAATTATTTTAGCGAATAACGGATATGAGATTATTAATTTAGGAATTAATGTACGTTCGGATCGAATTGTTCAAGAAGTACAAGAAAAGAAGCCGGACATTATAGGCCTTTCAGGTTTATTAGTAAAATCAGCTCAACAAATGGTAACGACTGCTGAAGATTTAAAAGCGGCAAATATTGATGTGCCCATTGTTGTAGGTGGTGCAGCGTTAACGAGAAAGTTTACAGATAATCGGATTTCACCATCATATAAAGGACTCGTTTGTTATGCGAGTGATGCGATGACGGGGCTCGATATTATTAATAAGCTTCAAAAAGAAGAAGAGCGTGAGAAGATGAAGCAGGATAAAAAAGAACGTCATCTTCATATCGTAAAAAAAGAGGAGAAGAAAGTAGAAATTCCAGCAGTAATTGAGCCATTACCAAAATCAGAGGTTATGGTGCCTGATTCAACAAAACGAATTGTATTACGAGATGTTCCCGCCCTTCATCTCGCACCATTTCTGAATAGACAAATGCTACTTGGGCATCACCTTGGATTAAAAGGAAATGTGAAGAAGCTTTTGAAAGAGGGAGATAAGAGAGCACATGAATTAAATGATTTAATAGATGAATTATTGCAGGAAGGACAATCTTGGTTAAAGCCGAAAGCAGTGTATCAATTTTTCCCAGCGCAAAGCGACGGACAAAACATTGTAATATATGATCCAGAAGATCATACGCGTGTTATAGAGCGTTTCACATTCCCTAGACAAGGAAAGGCTCCCTATCGTACTTTAGGTGATTATTTGCGCCCAATAGGAGATGAGATGGACTATGTTGCTTTCTTATCTGTTACGGTTGGGGAAGGAGTTCGGGATATTGCTGAAGAGTGGAAGGCGAAAGGTGATTACCTACGTAGTCATGCCATTCAATCGTTAGCGCTTGAATTAGCGGAAGGACTTGCTGAAAAAACACATATGCTCATTCGTGACCGCTGGGGCATTCCGGACTCACCTGAACTGACGATGGAAGAACGTTTCCGTACGAAATATAGAGGAATACGAGTGTCATTTGGTTATCCGGCGTGTCCAGAACTTGCAGATCAAGAAAAGCTATTTCGCTTAATTCATCCAGAGGAAATAGGTATTTCATTAACAGAAGGATTCATGATGGAGCCAGAAGCGTCCGTAACGGCTATGGTATTTTCTCACCCTGAGGCAAGATATTTTAGTGTATTATAGTCTAGAAGGGGGAGACGTATGAAGAAAATAGTCTTTACAGGTGGCGGTTCGGCAGGACATGTAACACCTAATTTAGCCATTATCCCATATTTACAGGAAGACAACTGGGATATCTCTTATATTGGTTCTCACCAAGGTATTGAGAAAACGATTATAGAAAAGGAAGGCATTCCCTACTATAGTATTTCGAGTGGAAAGCTACGTCGTTATTTTGATTTAAAAAATATAAAAGATCCTTTTCTTGTAATGAAGGGTGTTATGGATGCGTATGTAAGAATTCGAAAACTAAAACCAGATGTGATTTTTTCAAAAGGCGGTTTCGTATCTGTACCAGTCGTAATTGGCGGATGGCTAAATAGAGTACCAGTTTTATTACATGAATCTGATATGACGCCAGGACTAGCAAATAAAATTGCGCTTCGTTTTGCTTCGAAAATATTTGTTACATTTGAAGAAGCAGCGAAACATTTACCGAAAGAAAAAGTAATATATACGGGGTCTCCTGTACGTGAAGAAGTGCTGAAGGGAAATCGTGAAAAAGGTTTAGCGTTTTTAGGTTTTTCACGTAAAAAGCCAGTTATTACGATTATGGGAGGCAGCTTGGGCGCGAAAAAAATTAATGATACGGCTCGAGAAGCATTACCAGAACTTCTTAAAAAGTATCAAATTGTTCACCTTTGCGGAAAAGGTAACCTTGATGAAAGTTTACAAAATAAAGAAGGATATAGACAATTTGAATATGTACATGGAGAACTGCCAGATATATTAGCGGTAACAGATTTTGTTATTTCACGCGCGGGCTCCAACGCAATTTTTGAATTTTTAACATTACAAAAGCCGATGGTTTTAATTCCATTATCGAAATTTGCAAGCCGTGGAGATCAAATATTAAATGCAGAGTCCTTTGAAAGACAAGGATATGCCTCCGTATTATATGAAGAAGATGTAAATGTAAAATCTCTTATAAAGTATGTCGAAGAATTAAATCAAAATAATGAGAAGTATAAAACAGCACTAAAAAAATATAATGGAAAAGAAGCAATTAAAACAATCATTCAAAATATTTCAGAGGCATGATGAAATAATCATGCCTCTTTTAGTAGGGTGAAAGATTCCAAGAATTGATATTTTTATGTTACAATAAAGTGAAACTTTAATCAGTTGGGTGCATCCCACATCTAACTTCTTTACTGTTACTGAATTTTGAGGAGGGAGTCTTACTGCCCTCAAATAGCGGGATAACAAATGGGTTAATAGGGAAATTCCAATTAATGAGGCGTGAAAATACGAATGGATTAGGAGTGACTGTGTTGGAGCTAAGTCTCTATGAAAATACTGCACTTATTATATGCTTTGTGTTGTACGTTGGTAGTGTTATTGTTTATATTTCAAGGAAATTTTCGCAAGAAAGAGAGCTTGAAAAGTCGGAGATAACAGCTGAACTAGAAATGTTAGCTGATGAAAGTTATAAAAAACAAAAAATAAAAGAAGACCATGAAGCATCCCATCATTTAAACGCAAATAAGTTTTAAAGATGGGGATTTTTTTTGAAGTTGTTCTTTATTGTAGCTATAACAAATAACGCTAAAAAGGAGTTTCCCTATACATAATGAAGGAGTGTATATAAATGAATTTTTATATCGCCTCAGGTTTCCAAAATAAACATCTTGTACGTTCCGTAGCAAATGAACTGAAACATGCAGGATGGCACCATACATATGATTGGACCAAAAACGAAAAAGCAGCAAATGAAGAACAATTAAGAGAAATTGGTCAGGCAGAACAAAATGCTGTAAAAGAAGCGGATGTATTTTTACTTATATTAGATGGCGGAAATGGGAGCCATACAGAGTTTGGAATGGCGATTGCACTAGAGAAAACGATATATGTATATCATGCAGGAAGCCCGCTCCAAACAACGTTCTATCACTTGCCAGAAATAAATATTTTTGAAGGAGATGTAGCTGAGTTTGCATCTTATGTTATGAATCATATGAAATAATAGTAACTACCTAAAAGGTTATAAAAGTGATCTTTTGGGTACAGTGATGATAAGAAACGTATATAAAGGAGTACATAATATGAAATTAGAAAATGGATGGGAAACGAGCTTTTTAGAAGTCGTACAAAATAGTGAATTTAAGAAAGAGGCACTTCTTAGTCAATTGCTTTGTCAGGATAGTGAAGAAGTAGAAGAGCTTGTGGATGATTACGGCTACGAAGAACTTGTTGAACGTGAACATGATGATGAGTTAGCTGAAATCTTAGGAGAAGAACTTTTTAGTGAGATGGAACGCCAAGTATTCTTATCTTCAAACCCAGAAGAAAAATTGATTTCATTCGTCAATGGATTAGGTTTTCATGTGTTAGATTGGATCGTTCTTCTTGAAACAGAATTTGGCATTGATAGTGCAAACTTTACATCAGATGCTGTGAAGGTGTTAGAAAAGCGTTTCAGACAGTTTCCATACATAGAGGACAAGACAATTTTTGATATGACATTTGGAGAATCGATGGATGTATTAGAATCTGTTACAGGATTACAACTAAAGGAAAAGATGAACGTATAATGAAAAAAGAACGTGATTGGATCACGTTCTTTTTTTACATAATAATAATTTTATCATCTAGTTTTGTCTGCCCGGTAAGAAGTGCGTTTAAATATTCCACTTTTCTTATACAAGCTTGTATATGTCTTTCAATCTCTTGTAACTCTGCTTGGTGATGTGTTTCAATTGGATGAATTTGTACGTTGAATTTTTCAAATTGACTACTATATGTTATTTCTGCATAGCCGCTCATAATATCGGTTTCGTTATGAAATAAAAATTGCCTCGTTTTGTCACAGAATGATACATCCTGAAAGCCATATACTTTTAATGCTTCAATTACTTTTTTAATCATTTTTGTATTCATTTTTTAACCCTCTTTACGAAGTTCTACTTATATATTATAACATAAAAAATTACATAGAAAGCGCTTCCAAGTGTATTTTATTATAAACTTTACGTTTCAATCACAAAAATGAAACAAAGAAAAAATAATTGTAAAGAAGGAAGGACTCTTTTATTGTTTCGTCATATATATAGAGAAATAGTGCAATGAAAGGAAATTTTCCGAGGTGGAGATCGTATTTCCAATTTGAGCGCAGTAAAAGAGGTGAGAATTTTGAACTTTGATATTGTAGGACAAAAAGCATATATAAAAGATGGACCGCATCGGAACCGAATTGGAATTGTAAAGAAAAATGAGACAAAATTAGCATCGCAGTTTGCTATTGTAATTGGAGAACAAGTCATTGATGTAGAGCTAAAGGATATCGTGTTAGTTGGAGTAGACGTAGGACAATTTCATAAATGGTGCGAACAAAATGGTTATTTGTGAAAAGGACGGGCTGTGAGATAATGAAATATATTTGAGGAAAGAGGATATGTTATTGTATTCTCTTTTTCTATGTTTAAGGAGGCGAAAATGAAATATAAAGAACAGGAGTTTACGTTGGAGTTAAAAGAGAACATTCAATGTATGGAGAAGGAAATAGAGCGAATATCACTTAAACTGCATAAAGAGTATTCACATTTATACATAGAAAAACACATGGAATTAGATATGGGATTTGCAAGAGAAAAAGAGAATCCCTTTGAGGTGGGTTATTATTCATCAGTTGCTATAGCTATATTAGATGAAGAAAAAGAGCTGATTGGATTTCATAATATTCCAATTTGGAAATGTGAAAGAATCTTTTTAGGAATGCCAATTCAATCAAACATTTTGGGGAGTAAGAAAGTAGGGGAACTCGCTGATGAATCTTGTTATGAGATTGGGGAAGAGTTAAAAGAGCAACTAGAAGAATACTTAGAGTGATAATTCTCAAGATAAAATCTATAAAGAGGGGACGGAATAAAAAAGACGCTAACAATTGTATGTTAGCGTCTTTTTTCATTATGAAGCAATTTCACCAGTTTTTGTATCATCTTGATTGTACGTATCTTGATCTAATTCACCAAGCCATTTACTTGAAATAAGACCTGCTGTCATAGAGCCACTTACGTTAAGAGCTGTACGCCCCATATCGATTAATGGCTCAACCGAGATAACTAGAGCAACAATACCGATTGGTAAGTTCATTGTAGATAGTACGATTAAAGCTGCGAATGTTGCGCCGCCACCAACTCCGGCAACACCGAATGAGCTAATAGCAACAACAGCGATTAAAGTTAAAATAAATTGTGGTTGTAATGGATCAATTCCTACAGTTGGAGCGACCATCATTGCAAGCATTGCTGGATAAATACCTGCGCAACCGTTTTGTCCGATAGATACCCCAAATGAAGCTGCGAAGTTTGCAATTCCTTCGGAAATACCAAGCTTTTCTTTTTGCGCTTCAATATTTAATGGCATCGCACCAGCACTAGAGCGAGATGTGAATGCAAATGTTAATACAGGGAACACCTTTTTTAAATATTGAATTGGATTTAAACCAGATAGCGCAATTAATAATAAGTGGATAACGAACATTACGATAAGTGCTACGTAAGACGCTAACACGAAGTTGCCAAGTTTTAAAATAGCATTTATGTCGCTACCAGCAACTGTTTTTGCCATAAGAGCTAATACGCCGTATGGAGTAAGGCGTAAAATTAATGTTACCATACGCATTACGATTGCATATACAGCATCAAGCATCTTCTTAAATAGCTCTGCTTGTTCTGGATATTTTCGTTTTACACCTATAAAGGCAATGCCGATAAAGGCTGCAAATATTACGACAGAAATTGTTGATGTTGGACGAGCGCCTGTTAAATCAAGAAACGGATTTGTAGGTAATAGCTCTAATAATTTATCTGGAATTGTTGTCTTTTCAATAGAAGTAAATCTTTCTTCAACTAGTTTCAGTCGAGCAGATTCTGCATCACCTTGTTGTAGGCCGGTTGCAGATACATCAAATCCTGCACTTGCAGCGATACCGACAGCTGCAGCGATTCCTGTAGTAAGAATTAAAATACCGATAATAAGGCCACTAATTTTACCAAGGTTTTTCGTTAACTGTAATTTTGTAAATGCTGAAATAATAGATACTAAAATAAGTGGCATAACGATCATTTGAAGTAATTTTACATAACCGTTACCGATTAAGCCAAACCAAGTATTTGATTCAATAATTACTTTAGAAGTTGGCTCATAAATAAATTGTAATATAAGACCGAATAAAATTCCGACTCCTAAAGCGGTAAATACACGTTTATTAAAAGATACATGCTTACGTTGCATATAATATAATACGCCAACTAAGATGAGCATGACTGCAACGTTAATTCCGACAAGCAGTGTATTCATGTTGATTCCCCCTAATTCCAATCTGTTATATAGAATATAAGGTAATAAAACCTATAAGTCAACTAGGAAATTCCGGAATTAAAAAAAAGATGGCAAAATGCCATCTTTTAATGTCCAGCCCCAGGCACAAGTAAGAATGTCGTGTAGTATGTAAATCCTATGAAGAAAACAGTTAAATATGCCCCAAATACGTATATATACATACGCTCTGTTAATTTTAAATAGCTTAAAAGTACGAAGAAACCTGTTTGTCCTAAAAATAGTAGTGCGGCCGGTTGCATATCCCCTACGTAAAACATAACCGAGAAAATTCCAGTCCAAAAGCCGAGAACGCGAAACATGCGCTCCATGCCATCTCCCTCCTTTTCTAAAAAAAGTAAACCTCACCTCATTATAGTTTATTTTTCTTACTATTGTAAATATTCGTTCATATAAAAAGAAGCCAATTATTATTGGCTTCTTTTTATATGAAAAATTAAATTGTTAGTTTATAATTACAAGATTTACATCCATCTAATAGACTATCATTTCGAGTTAATTCCATGTTAGGGAATAGGATTTCAAAAATCCCTTTCATCATATCTCCGTGCATGTTACAAATTTCAGTTGGATGATGAACAGCAACTTCTTTAAATGGACAATTGTGTACATCATAGAAAATTTTTGTTCCATCTGCACTTAATTCAAATGCAGGTGATAAGCCAGCTGTTGAGAAAGCTTCTTTTGCAATTTGAACTTTTTGTTCCACTGTTAAAGCATCTTCACTCACATTTAAACGTTGCATATGTTGTTGCATTAATTCAGCTCCGAATTGTTTTCCTGTTTCGTATAGCGCTTTCTCACCAGCAGCACCAAGACTAAGTAAAGAATTAAATGCGATTCTTGCTAACAATTGATAATCACGGAATGGAAATTGTAATTGGATAACATCTTCAGATAAGACATACAATCTGCTCGGTCGTCCGCCTTTTCCAGTTTTCTTCGTTTCCGATTTTAGCATATGAACATCTTCTAATTTAGATAAATGTAAACGCGCTACGTTTGGATGAATGTCAAACTCATCTGCAATTTCTTGTACCGTTACGTAACTATGTTTTTGCGAAATATATTTATAAATGTAATAACGAGTTGGGTCAGATAATACACCTGTAATTTTTAAAGCTTGTTCCATGAGGATCTCCACCTTTATCACTTTATCCAAGATAATAACATTATAATACAGATAAACATGAGTATAGGTAATTTCAGACAATAATTCGGAAATTGTTCATAATTTCACAAACATATTTTTCCTTTTTCCTCTATTGAAAATACAAAAGTCCAAATTTTTATTGCGCATGTTTTCATGCTATATACATAGTGAGGAGGGAAAAGTGATGAATGGGATTGAAATTTTTGCGAATGCAATTTTAAAAGAAGCGTGTAGGGTACAAGCGTCAGATTTACATATTGTGCCCCGGCAGAAGGATGTAGCGGTGCAACTACGTATAGGAAAAGATTTAATGACGAGACAGTGTATTGAAAAGGAGTTTGGAGAAAAACTTGTCTCACATTTCAAATTTTTAGCATCTATGGACATAGGCGAGAAACGGAAGCCACAGAATGGTTCGTTGTATTTGCAAATTGATGGACAAGAAGTGTATTTACGCCTTTCAACACTTCCAACAGTATATCAAGAAAGTCTCGTTATTCGCCTTCATTTACAAGCATCTGTTCAGCCCTTATCACATCTTTCGTTATTTCCAAGTACGGCAGCAAAACTACTCTCGTTTTTACGCTATTCACAGGGGCTACTTGTGTTTACTGGACCGACTGGATCTGGAAAGACGACGACAATGTATGCATTATTAGAGGTAATTAGAAAAAAGAAAACACGTCGCATCATTACACTTGAAGATCCGGTTGAAAAAAGAAGTGACGATGTATTACAAATTCAAATAAATGAAAAAGCGGGTCTCACATATGAAACAGGATTAAAGGCTATTTTACGTCATGATCCAGATATTATTTTAGTCGGTGAAATCCGTGATGAAGAAACAGCAAAAATAGCTATAAGAGCAAGTTTGACAGGACATTTAGTAATGACAACACTGCATACGAATGATGCGAAAGGAGCAATCATTCGCTTCATGGATTATGGTATAACGAGGCAAGAGATTGAACAGTCTTTATTGGCTGTAGCTGCACAGCGACTTGTCGAATTGAAGTGTCCGTTTTGCAGAGGAAAGTGCTCAACTTTATGTAAATCAATGAGGCAAGTAAGGCAGGCTAGCATATATGAGCTACTATATGGATATGAGTTAAAACAAGCGCTTAAAGAAGCTGGTGGAGAATGTGTTACTTACAAACATGAGACTTTAGAATCGTCAATACGAAAAGGATATGCTTTAGGTTTTTTAGAAGAAGATGTTTATGTTTAAGAAAACATGGAGTTTAAGTGATCAAGTAGTATTGTTGAAACGTTTAGGAGAATTATTAGAAAAAGGCTACTCTCTTTTACAAGCATTAGAATTTTTACAGTTTCAATTACCTGTAGAAAAGAAAGTACAATTGCAGCGCATGATTGAGGGGTTAAAAGATGGGAAAAGTCTACACGATTCTTTTCATCAGTTAAAGTTTCATCAGGACATGTTAAGTTATTTATTTTATGCCGAGCAACATGGTGATATTTCTTTTGCTTTGCAACAAGGAAGTGCACTTCTTTATAAGAAAGATAAGTATAGGAGAGACATGATGAAAATAATGCAGTATCCTATGTTTTTGATGTTTTTTCTACTAATCATGCTCTTTATTTTTAAACTCATTTTATTACCTCAGGTTGAAATGGTTTATAGTTCGTTCGGTTCTAATACACCACTACTTACAGAACAAATTTTAAGTGCAATAAAACTGCTACCTTACATTATTTTAACCGCTATTTTAACTGTTATTATTGGAGGTATTTTATACATGTTGTATTTTAGGAAACTTCCACATATTAGACAGGTAAAAATTATGCTTCGTATTCCCCTCATCAAAACATTTCTTATTTTAAAGCATTCACATTATTTTGCTACTCAGTTGAGTGGTTTATTAAATGGTGGACTATCAGTATGTGAAGCTTTAACAATAATGATGGAGCAAAGATATCATCCGTTCTTTAAATATGAAGCGAGCCGGATTGAAAGACAATTAATTGGAGGAGAACAGTTACAATCTATCATTGCTAAAAGTGGGTATTACGAGAAAGAACTTTCTTATGTTATTACGCATGGACAAGCAAACGGCAATTTAGGGATTGAATTAGGTGACTATAGCGATCTTATTATGGAAAAGATGGAACGGAAAATTAAACATATGTTAGTTATCATTCAGCCTATTTTATTTACATGTATTGGAGGAATCGTTGTCCTTATGTACTTAGCGATGATTATGCCGATGTTTCAAATGATGAATTCTATTTAGGGGGCATTTGTATGCAGAATGAGGAAGGGTTTACTCTGTTAGAGATGCTATTAGTAATGGTTGTCATAACTATATTATTACTATTAATTATTCCGAATGTAGTTACACAGCGCTCATCGGTCCAAGGAAAAGGTTGTGCAGCTTACGTGAAATCTATAGAAGCGCAAATACAAGTATATCAATTACAACATAATAAAATTCCATCGTTAAAAGAACTGACAGATGAAAAGTATATTACAACTGATAAGTGCCCGAATGGCGAATCTATTCATATTTCAGATGATGGCGCAGTATCAATTAGGGCATTGTGAAACAACAGGGGTTTACTTTTTTAGAAATGTTACTCGTTTTATTTGCTATTTCTGTATTAAGTATAGTTACGTATTTTAGTGTTCATTCCTTATACGAGCGACAAAAAGTTGAACAATTTTTGAGACAGTTTTCAAATGATATTTTGTATATGCAGCAATTAGCGATAAACCGTCAAAAGCACTATACATTACGTTGGCATAAAGATAGAAATATGTATGCTATAAAAGAGTCAGGTACAAAGTATTATATCGTCAAGCGAGAGTATGAAGAAGATATACAAATTGATTTGCATACGTTTCCAAATCCGATGACATATAATCCAAGTGGAAATATTAATAGAGGTGGTACGATTATAATTTCGTATCGAAATTATAAATATGAAATTGTATTTCAGCTTGGAAGAGGGAGATTTACGTATCGTGAAATGTCAAAAAGGATCCATAATGGCTGAAATGATTGTATCGTTAAGTGTTTTAATGATGGCTGTATCGTTACTACTACCGCAAACAGTATTAGTTATGCAAGAAAGAAAAAATATACAAATTCGTTATAAGGCAACTGGATTATTAAAAAAAGAAGCAGCTATATATATGTATGGAAATGAAGACAAGCGAATAATAGAAAAGAATATAAATGGAATTGTGTATTACACATATTGGGGAGGCAATGAAGTTTGTACTGTGTGGAGAGATGTGAAAGACAGAATGATGGAACAATGCTTTTATGTAGGAGAAAAAATAAATTAGAATTTGGTTTTTCATTAATAGAAATGATTGTATGTCTGTTTCTATTATCAATATTTTTTTTGCTCTTTCCCCGCCTACATTTCATTGAAATGGAAAATAAACAGTCGAAAGGGTTAAATGATTGGGAGTGGGATGTGTATTTAGGGCAAATGCAATTGGAGTTTCGTGAAGTATCATCTGGAGAACAGCTAGCATTTGAAAATGGAGAAAGTATTTTACGATTCCGATCGCGTAATGGGAGTGAAGTATCGTATGAAAAAGAGAATAGTCGTCTTATAAGAAAGGTAAATAGGCGCGGGAGGGAAGTTGTTTTACAAAATATTGGAACGGTTTCTTACAAACTAACACCTCATGTACTCATTATAAATGTGAAAGATACTAGTGGGAAAATATATGAAGGTGTAGTTATGCGATATAGCGAAATAGGAATAAACGTATGAGAAAGCAAAATGGATTTACAATGCCTGGAACGATTATCTTTCTTATTTTATTAACTTCTTTTTTTATATACGAAACAAATATGTTGTTTACAGATAAAAATTTTTATATAGAAATAGAACAAAAGTTTTTATTGGATGAATTACTTAACCGATCTATTACAGATATAAAAAAAGATTTACAGCAAAAAGAAAAAGAAGGTACATTTTTCTTTCAGTATGAAAAGGGAGAAGCGAGTGGAAATTATGTCTTTGAAAATGATTTAATTCTCGTTACGTTGCAGTGCACACTCAAACAGGAAGCTTTCTATACGGTAGGTTTTCGGTATAGAAAAAAGGATGGGAAAATAGTCGATTGGATAGAAGGATAATGTATAAAATATATGTAAATAAACCAAGGTTTCCTATTGTAAATTAAATTGATTTTTTAGAAGAAATGGATAAATATAATGATTAAAAGTTTAAATTTTCTCAAAAAAGAGAAAGGTAGAAAGAATATGATATATTCATGCTATCCAATCATTATTTTTAGGGAGAATAGGGAAATGACAAACAACAATCAAATAGGTGAAAATAAGGAACAAACTATTTTTGATCATAAAGGAAATACGATTATGACAGAAGATAGAGAAATACACATTATTTCAAAATTTGAAGAACCTCTTATTGTCGTATTAGCAAATGTACTAAGTGATGAAGAATGTGATGAATTGATTGAAATGTCTAAAAATAAAATGGAGCGTTCTAAAATTGGTTCATCACGTGATGTAAATGATATTCGAACAAGTAGCGGTGCATTTTTGGAAGATAATGAATTTACTTCAAAGATTGAAAAACGAATTTCATCTATCATGAATGTTCCTGCGTCGCATGGTGAAGGATTGCACATTTTAAATTATGAAGTGGATCAACAATATAAAGCACACTATGATTATTTTGCGGAACATAGTAGATCAGCTGCTAACAATCGTATTAGTACGCTTGTAATGTACTTAAATGATGTAGAAGAAGGCGGCGAAACGTACTTCCCAAAATTAAATCTTTCTGTACACCCTAGAAAGGGAATGGCAGTATACTTTGAGTATTTTTATCAAGATCAATCATTAAACGAGCTTACGTTACACGGAGGGGCACCTGTAACGAAAGGCGAGAAATGGATTGCAACGCAGTGGGTGAGAAGAGGTACTTATAAGTAAAAGCGAATGTTACGTTTTGTTCTTCATAGTATAAGAACAAAACGTTTTTTTATTAAACAAAGTAGCATCTTTCGTTATAATAACAATTAATAAATGACGATTGAGAGGACAGAAAATGAAATCTATATACATAACCGGCTATATGGGAGCAGGGAAAACAACAATTGGAAAAGCATTAAGTCAAGAACTTCAAATGGATGTTGTAGATACTGATCAAAAAATCGAAGAGAAGCAAGAGAAGGCAATTCGTGATATTTTTGCCGAAGAAGGCGAAACGGCTTTTCGGGAATATGAAAGCGAAATGTTACGTTCGCTACCAGTCCATAATGTCATTATTACAACTGGTGGGGGAATTATTGAACGAGCAGAAAATCGCAAGTGGATGAAAGAGAACGGAACTGTCGTGTATTTATATTGTGATCCGCATGTAATTGCAGAAAGGCTTCGTGAAGATACGACACGTCCACTATTTCAAAAGAAAGATATAGATGCATTTGTAACGAAATTTGAATTACGCCGAGCTTATTATGAAGAGGCTCATATTCATATCGATACGACAAATAAGTCTGTAAAGCAAATTATGAATGAATTAAAGGAAAAGATTAATGTATAAAAAAGTGGACATACTAATCAAGTAGAGGTGATGATAATATGTCTACTAATGATTATGTTCGCTTTGTGACGCAGCAGTTTGTGTCGTATATGGATGCTCCAAAAGAAGATCGAAAACAAAAGAAAGAACAACGCCGTGCTGAAAAAGAGCCATTTATGAATAAGTGGTTTGGTGTTATGCCGCTGAGTGCTGCTTTGTTTTATCGAAATGTAAAAAGTAAAAGAAAAAAATCAAGTTAAATTTTAGTCATATGTCTAGCAAAATAAAGATGCCCTAGTGTCGTAATACACTAGGGCATCTTTGTTTACCGCACGGATTCTTGTTCTTCCGTAACGGCATGTATTTTATTGTTCACCCATACAAATCCTATTCCGATACAAATAGAAATGCCCCATCCGACAGCGGTCATAATCGCTCTCATTTCACCGTAGCCATCTACACCAAAAACAGAGATGAAATAAATTTTTAAAAAGCTTTTTAATATAAATTGTAGCCCGAAAAATAACGTTAAATATTGCAGTGCTGGATATATACGACTATCACGATAAAGCTCACGACTTTTATCACGGTCATGACCTTGAAGTGCGGCAATATCTGCTGCGAAATATAACATAAGTGGTTTTTTTATAAAAATTGTACATATAACAATAATGCCGAGTACGATGTGATAATACGCATCGTTCCATAACATTCGTTCAGCTGATCCAGATAATAGATCTACCGTTGTATTAGAAATGAGTGTAATTAAAATAAAGAACCCTGTTACGTTAAACTGTTTTTCTTTTTTAAAGGTATACAGTGTATAAATAATCCCCGGAACAGAGGAAAGTAACATCGCGTAATAAGGATCGATATAAGGTTTTGCAAATTTCCAAATGAGGAATGGGATTACGAGATAAAAGACAAGATCTAATATAGCTTTTTTATTTTGATTCATACAAAGCCTCCTTAAGTCATACATATATTTTATAATATAATTTCTGAAAATTGTATAAGGTTTAATGGGAAAAGAAAAAATATATCAATTTTCGAGGGGGGTAGTAGATTGAAAAAAATTGCCCCTAGCGTAGTAAGTTTTTTTAGTATATAATAAAGGAAACGCTTTCATTTTTAATTTGTTCACAAAATGGACGGAAAATCACATATTTACTATCGATATGTTGCTTTATAATGAAACTAATTAAATATACATGCATACAATATTGTGAAATAAATAACATAAATAATCTATATAAATGTAAACGTTATCAAAAGAGAGAGGTGGAGACAATGAGTAAATTTTTCTTCAATCATAATCCAGCAACAGTAGAGGATGGAAGGCTTGTTAAATATGCTGAAATTATTTATGGAGAAGGTGGCCGTTCTGTATTAGAAAATTTAATGGTGAAGGCATCTATCAGATTGCGTGATCGTTATCCGAATAAATCTGACGAGCAGATCTCGAACCTAGTAAATAAAGGCATCCATGATATGTTTCAAAAATATGTGAGCGAGTAAGAGTGGCCAATGGCTGCTCTTATTTTTTTGTATAAGGATTGTAACTCTAGCTGAAAATAAACATGTATTCTGAAAAACGTAAAAAAGGAGTGGGAAAGATGAGCAATGGAATTGGACGTTCGAAAGAAAATCTTCCAACTGATGCAAATCATGTGAGCGCGAAGGATCGTGCGTATCAAAAACGCATGGCAAAGCAAAAACAACAAGAGCGTAATGAGGATAGAGAGTAACTCGAAATAAAGCTCCTTCTAAAGCAGAAGGAGCTTTATTTTGATAGAAAATGATTCGCGGTAACATAAAAGAGTCCACCGTTAATAATTTGCACTGTAATACGTGGTTCATACTGTTCTTGCAGAGCTTGTTTTTCAATTTCATAGCTCTCAGGAAGTTCGTCACTTTCTTCATAAAAACGGTTTAAAAGGTCTAAATCATGATTCCAACGCACTCTTGCTTCTTTTGCCCACGTATGGTCATCTTCTGCAATTATATTTTTTAAAGCGTCTTCTATACGTTGTAAACCACTTTGAGGTTTAATGATGGGCGAGAGCGTAAAACAAAAATCAGGTATTTTTGGTGTAAGTTTAATGTTTGTTAATGTTTCATGAAAGTTTGCCATCATTGTTCCAGAAATGAGATGAATGCCAATCGAGTGAAGGATGTCTTTTTTTCGATCACATTGATAGGAAACTTTTATATTAATACCGAGCCAAGGGTGGAGCGGTGTATGTGTTGCCCCATTATGTCTTACATCCTCATATAAACGTATGTAAGAGCCTAATTCTTTTGTCGTTTGGAAAATTTGATGTAGACGTGGTGAACCGTAGTGAATAAGCTCACCATCATTTTCTTCATTTTCTGGATTTGTAATAAGAGTAAGGCGCATCGGATTCGGTACGCCTCCTGTTTTCTCAAGATAGTGCCAATAAAAAGGGCGATTCATTAATAATTTATCCATCTCAATTGTTAACTGTACATCTAATAAATGAGGAGAACGTTCTAAAATTTCACAGTTATTCGCCTCAAAGAAATTGTATAAGTAATTATGAATTTCATGTTGCTGCATAGCCTTGCACCTCAGCTTCATTTCGTTTCGCAAAGTCGATAATAGATGTTAAGTTTTCCATCTTAATTCTAATTTCACCTTCGCTTTTTGATTGCGCGAAAATTTCTTGAATGTGCGCGTCGATGTTTTTCATATTAATTCTCGTTAAAATTTCATCGAGTTCACCGATAACACGCTCGAATAAGTTGATTTTTTCATATAACAGTTTCAGAATATGTTCTTCAACAGTATGCTTTGTAGCTAAGTTATAAATATGAACATCATTCTTTTGACCGAGACGGTGAATACGTCCGATTCTTTGCTCAAGACGCATTGGATTCCATGGCAAATCATAATTGATCATATGGCTACAAAACTGTAAGTTAATGCCTTCTCCGCCAGCTTCCGTTGCAATTAACACTTGGGCACGATTTTGGAAAAGTTCCTTCATCCAATCTTTCTTCCCGCGTTTAAATCCGCCGCGGAATGGGACAGAAGAAATACCGTGTTGTTGTAAAAACCATTGTAAGTACATCTGTGATGCTCGGTATTCCGTGAAAATGACGACTTTATCGTCAATTTCTTTTATAAGCTCTAGAGCTTTAGTTGCTTTCGAGTTGAAAGGAATATGATTAATTTTGTCCATTAGCACATCGATATGTGGATCTTTTATATAATGTTCATTTTCTTTCTGTCTTTTTTCTACATGCTTTTTCAATGAATAGTAAACAGCCTCACGACTACTACACGCTTCCCGTTTTAACGTTAACGATGAGAAAGCAGATGTGAAGGCGTCTTGTCCTCGCCAATTTTCGATATCATTATATAGAGCTTGTTCTTGATCATTAAACTCAACAAAAATTGTACGTACATGTCTCTTCGGCCAATCGATACCGGTATTATGTCGTCTATTTCGCACCATTACTTTATTAATGAGAGCTTTTAAATCTTCATCTGATTCGGCTGAACGATTTTTGGAAGCGTAATATTCTTCAAAGTTGGATTGATTGCCTAAATGTCCTGGTTTTAATAAAGAAACAAGGTTAAAAATTTCATCAATCTTATTTTGAACAGGAGTAGCGGTTAGTAATAAACAAAACTTCTTTTTTAATCGTTGTGCAAATTCATAGTTTTTTGTTTTATTATTTTTCAGTTTATGTGCTTCATCGATAATAATAAGGTCATATTCTAAGTTCAACACGATATCGCGATGTGGTGAACGTTTCGCAGTATCAATTGATGATACGATTACGTCAGCTTGTTCCCACGAGTAGCTTTTCTTTTGTGCTACAGCGGGAATGAAAAACTTTGTATTCAGCTCGTATGCCCATTGTGATACGAGAGAAGCTGGGACAAGTATAAGTACCTTTTTCACAAGCCCGCGGACCATGTATTCTTTCAAAATAAGTCCAGCTTCGATTGTTTTTCCAAGACCTACTTCATCTGCTAGAATCGCTTTACCATTCATTTGTTCAATTACATTTTGAGCGACTTCTAATTGATGCGGAAGCGGTGTGAAATGGGATAAATGTTTCGGTGCTTGTAGTCCATCAAAAGTAGGAACAAGTAACGATTTTTCTGTTTCATAAGCTAAGTGATATAAATCCCAGTTTGTCCAAGGACCATCTTCATCAATTCTATTTAAAAAATTGTTTTGCCACGTCCGATCTACGGAAATATCGACATTCATTACGACTCTCCCACCTTTTATAAACTAAAGTAATTATTTTTTAATGTATGATGATTTGCCTTAAAAGAAGGCATAATTATCGTTATTAAAGGCTATATGATAGACGATAATAAAGTATTAAATCTCAAAAGCTGTATTTATTGTGTTTTAACATAAAAAATTCTAAATTATTTTTTATGCTAGAATATTGATGAAATATAGCGAATGATGTTAGGATAATGGTGTGAAATGTGTGGAATCTTTCGTATTTTATCCAAGAAAGTGATTTTTTATTTACGCTTTCATAAAAAAATATAATGAGATTCCGTATATCCTATCTTTTCAGAATGAAAATGTTTAGAAAAGGGAAGCAACTTTTATTGATTTGTCAAAGCATAAGGGGGAGAGAGCATGATTACATTACAACGTACACCGTTATTTGATGTATACGCGAAGTATGGTGGGAAAACAATCGACTTCGGTGGTTGGGAATTACCAGTTCAATTTTCAAGCATTAAAGAAGAACACGAAGCTGTACGTACAGCTGCAGGTTTGTTCGATGTGTCTCATATGGGAGAAGTTGAAGTAAAAGGTGTAGATAGTTTAGCATTTTTACAACGTGTTGTTACAAATGACGTATCTACCTTAAAGGTAGGGGGCGCACAATATACAGCTATGTGCTACGAAAATGGTGGTACAGTAGATGATTTATTAATCTACAAACGTGGTGAAGAAGACTATTTATTAGTAATCAATGCATCAAATATCGAGAAAGATTACGAATGGTTAGCAAGTCATGTAATTGGCGATGCGACAGTAGTCAATGTTTCTAGTGAAGTTGCACAGCTTGCAATTCAAGGACCAAAAGCAGAAGGCATTTTACAAAAAGTTGTGTCAGAAGATTTGAAAGAAATTAAGTTCTTTAAATTTAAAAACGATATTCTTGTAGATGGAATTCCAGCACTTGTATCTCGTACAGGTTACACAGGTGAAGATGGATTCGAAATTTACTGTAAGAGTGAAGATGCTGCAAAACTTTGGGAGAAACTTCTTGAAGTTGGAGCAGAAGAGGGCTTAAAAGCATGTGGTTTAGGTGCTCGTGATACACTTCGATTCGAAGCAACATTACCACTTTATGGACAAGAATTATCAAAAGATATTACACCGATTGAGGCTGGAATTGGCTTTGCGGTAAAAACAAATAAAGAAGCAGACTTCTTTGGAAAAGCAACGTTAAAAGAGCAAAAAGAAAACGGTGCGCCTCGTAAATTAGTCGGCATCGAAGTAATCGAACGTGGAATTCCTCGTACGCATTACCCTGTATTTATTGGTGAAGAAAAAATTGGGGAAGTAACAAGTGGTACACAATCTCCAACGTTAAAGAAAAGCATTGGTTTAGCACTAATTGATGTAAAATACGCAGCAGTTGATACAGAAGTAGAAATTGAAATTCGTAATAAACGCGTCAAAGCAGTAGTTGTTCCAACACCATTTTACAAACGTTCAAAGTAACGGGGAGAGGGGTAGATTTCATGTTGCATCGTTATCTTCCAATGACAGAAGAAGACAAAAAAGAAATGTTACAAACGATCGGCGTTCAAACGATCGATGAATTATTCTCTGATATTCCAGAGAGTGTTCGTTTTAAAGGGGATTTAAAAATTAAAGAAGCAAAATCAGAGCCAGAGCTTTTAAAAGAGCTATCTCAAATGGCTAGTAAAAATGCTAACTTAAAAGAATACGCTTCTTTCTTAGGAGCAGGCGTATACGATCATTATGCTCCAGTAATTGTAGATCATGTTATTTCTCGCTCAGAATTTTATACAGCTTATACACCATACCAACCGGAAATTTCACAAGGGGAATTACAAGCAATCTTTGAATTCCAAACAATGATTTGTGAATTAACAGGAATGGATGTAGCAAACTCTTCTATGTATGACGGGGGTACAGCTTTAGCTGAAGCGGCAATGTTAGCAGCTGGCCATACTCGCAAAAAGAAAATTCTTGTATCTAGCGCGGTTCATCCAGAATCAAGAGCAGTACTTGAAACGTATGCAAAAGGTCAAAATCTTGAAGTTGTTGAAATTAATCATAAAGATGGTGTAACAGATTTAGATGTATTACAAAGTGAAGTAGATGATACAGTTGCTTGTGTAATCGTTCAATATCCAAACTTCTTCGGACAAGTTGAAAAATTAGCTGATATTGAAAAAATCGTTCATCAACAAAAATCATTATTTATCGTTTCTTCAAATCCATTATCATTAGGCGCATTAACACCACCAGGGAAATTTGGTGCTGATATTGTAATCGGTGATGCACAACCATTCGGTATTCCAACGCAGTTTGGTGGACCGCACTGTGGTTACTTTGCAACAACGAAAGCATTTATGCGTAAAATTCCAGGACGTCTTGTTGGACAAACTGTAGATTCAGATGGTAAACGTGGATTTGTATTAACGTTACAAGCACGTGAACAGCATATTCGTCGTGATAAAGCGACATCTAACATTTGTTCAAACCAAGCGTTAAATGCATTAGCAGCTTCTGTTGCAATGACGGCACTTGGCAAACAGGGTGTGAAAGAAATGGCACGTCAAAACATTTCTAAAGCACAGTATGCAAAACGTCAATTTGAAGCGAAAGGCTTCACAGTAACATTTGCTGGACCATTCTTCAATGAGTTTGTTGTAGATTGCAAACGTCCAGTGAAAGAAGTAAACGATGCATTATTACAAAAGAATATTATCGGTGGTTACGATCTAGGCCGTGATTATAAAGAGCATGAAAACCATATGCTTGTAGCAGTAACTGAGCTTCGTACAAAAGAGGAAATTGACACACTTGTAAACGAAATGGGGGCTATCCAATGAAGAACCAAGACCAAGCACTTATCTTTGAAGTGAGTAAAGAAGGACGCATAGGATATAGCTTACCCAAATTAGATGTAGAAGAAGTGAAACTAGAAGATGTGTTTGAGAGCGATTATATTCGAGTAGAAGATGCAGAGCTACCAGAAGTATCTGAACTTGATATTATGCGCCACTATACAGCACTTTCAAACCGTAACCACGGTGTTGATTCTGGATTCTATCCACTTGGATCTTGTACGATGAAATATAATCCGAAAATTAATGAGAGTGTAGCTCGTTTCGCAGGATTTGCAAATATTCATCCACTGCAAGATGAAAAGACAGTACAAGGTGCAATGGAATTAATGTACGACTTACAAGAGCATTTAATTGAAATTACAGGTATGGATACTGTTACTTTACAACCAGCAGCTGGTGCACACGGAGAATGGACAGGTTTAATGTTAATTCGTGCATACCATGAAGCGAATGGTGACTTTAACCGTACGAAAGTAATTGTACCTGACTCTGCTCACGGAACGAACCCAGCATCTGCAACTGTAGCTGGTTTTGAAACAATTACAGTAAAATCAAATGAAAATGGCCTTGTTGACTTAGAAGACTTAAAACGTGTTGTAAACGAAGAAACAGCAGCACTTATGTTAACAAATCCTAATACATTAGGTCTATTCGAAGAAAATATTTTAGAAATGGCAGAAATCGTCCATAATGCAGGCGGTAAATTATACTATGATGGTGCAAACTTAAATGCGGTATTAAGCCAAGCACGCCCAGGAGATATGGGATTTGACGTTGTGCATTTAAACCTTCATAAAACATTTACAGGTCCTCACGGCGGTGGTGGCCCAGGTTCTGGTCCAGTAGGTGTGAAAGCTGATTTAATTCCGTACTTACCAAAACCGATTTTAGAGAAAACGGAAAGTGGTTATCACTTCAACTACGACCGCCCAGAAGCAATTGGTCGTGTGAAACCATTCTATGGTAACTTCGGAATTAACGTTCGTGCATACACGTATATTCGCTCTATGGGTCCAGATGGTTTGCGTGCAGTAACGGAGTATGCTGTATTAAATGCGAACTATATGATGAGAAGATTAGCGCCATTCTATGATCTTCCATTCGATAGACATTGTAAGCATGAATTTGTATTATCAGGTCGTCGTCAAAAGAAACTTGGTGTACGTACATTAGATATTGCAAAACGTCTGCTTGATTTTGGTTACCATCCACCAACAATTTACTTCCCATTAAATGTGGAAGAATGTATTATGATTGAGCCGACAGAAACAGAATCAAAAGAAACATTAGATGGTTTCATTGATAAGATGATTCAAATCGCTAAAGAAGTAGAAGAAAATCCAGAAGTTGTACAAGAAGCACCGCATACGACAGTCATTAAACGTTTAGACGAAACGATGGCTGCACGTAAACCAGTTTTACGTTATGCAAAGCCAGCTCCTGTACAAGTTTGATTAGAATAACAAAAGAAGAACTCGCTGAGGCGGGTTCTTTTTTTGTATGGATAATTTGTCCCGCATTAACGGACAGTAAACTTCCAACTCAAAACTTAGCTGGTGCAAAGAAGCCAGGTGGGAGATAAACTGTCCGTAAATGCCCGATTGGTTCAACTAATAATCAGTGGGGATGAACAAAAATCCCCACTGATTAAAGTTTCACTTTATGCAGAAATAGTGAAGAAAATGTTAAAAAATTTATTTTTTGTTTCCTAATGGTGTAAAGGTGTAGTTTTATAGGTAGTTTTGTTGAAAAAGTCGGTTTGATAAAAGTATTTATTTTTGTTAGAATTTTATTGAAATTAAGAAGATGTGATGAGGCAAAGATTACTCATTTTTATGTATATGTGAAAAAACGAACAAGACGGGGGTGAAAGTGTGGGATATCGATGTTATAGAATGGTATACCATTTAGAAAATGGAGAAACAATTAAAGATGTAAAAGAATTTTGCTATCGAGACCAAGGGAAAGTGTTAGAAAGAGTAGCAAATCGTGTAATGGATAATAGAGAAGTGACGGCGATTGATAAACAAGGAACAATCATTTCAATAGCATGTGAGGACATTGTAAAGGTGGAACTTGATTACATAACAGAAAGTTAACCTTGAGTCATATCGAATTATTCGATAAAATAAACTGTTGAATGGTGAAGTGAGAAGAGAGGAGTTTATCATGGGTAGTACAAGACACTTTTATATGTTTATCTTAGCGTTTGTTCTTGTTGTGGCATTAACGATTTACTTAATTGTTGACAGCAGCTGGTACAACACGGTTCATCCGGCATTCCTTCTGTTTATGTATATAGGAATTGCAGTAGTAAGTTTCGGAATGAGAGACGAGATGTTAGATCGCTTTGAAAAGTGATACATATACGAAAGACCAACAGGAAAATGTTGGTCTTTTTTTCTTGCCAAAAATAGGATGGTGTGTATATACTGTATATATAAGGTATACACAGTATATACACACACTGGAGGAAAACATGAATATTATTATTTCGAATTCTTCCCAAGACCCTATTTATGTGCAAATAAGAAAACAATTAAGCCAGCTTATTTTAAATGGTGTTTTAAAGGGTGGAGATCAATTACCGTCTATTCGTAGCTTAGCGAAGGAATTACAAATTAGTGTCATTACAACGAAGCGTGCATACGAGGAGCTTGAAAAAGAAGGATATATAGAAACTGTTGCTGGGAAGGGGACTTATGTTTCACGTAAAAATAATGAACTATTAAAAGAACAAAGGCTTCGCCTATTGGAAAGTAAAGCTGAAGAAATCGTAAAAGAAAGTAAAGTGCTGCAGCTTTCACTTGAAGAATTGCAGCAGATGATTGCGTGTTTATATAAGGGGGAATAAGAGATGTTAGAGCTAAAAAATGTTTGTAAAAGTTATCAAGATTTTGCAGTGAAAAATATAAGTTTTGCATTACCACGAGGATATATTATGGGGTTTGTCGGACCAAATGGTGCTGGGAAAAGTACAACGATCAAAATGATTATGAATTTAATTAGAAAAGATAGCGGCGATATAAAAATTTTTGGCAAAGACAATAAGAAAGCCGAAAAGGACATAAAACAAAATATTGGTTTTGTATATGATGAAAATCATTATTACGAAGATTTAACGTGTGAACAAATGAAGCGTATTATTGCACCGTTATATAAAAAGTGGGACGAAGAGCAGTATCAATCGTATATGCATAGATTGCAAGTTCCAAAGTATAAAAAAATTAAAGAGCTATCTAAAGGGATGAAAATGAAGTTTGCGATTGCCATCGCACTTTCGCACCACGCAGAGTTTATTATTATGGACGAACCGACAGCAGGGTTAGATCCAGTTGTTCGAAGTGAATTACTTGATATGTTGCAAGAAATTGTAATGGAAGATGAAGTATCCGTATTATTCTCAACGCACATTACAACAGATTTAGAGCGCATTGCAGATTATATTACGTTTATCAACGATGGAGAAATTATATTTACTGGTGAAAAAGAAGACTTAATGGAGAACTACGTAATCGTAAAAGGAAGTAATGATTTATTAGACCGAGAAGGAAAAGAACTATTTGTTGGATTACGAAAAAATAAATTTGGTTTTGAAGGTTTAGCAAAGGATAAACAAACAATTATCGATTGGTTTGGAAATGAGGTTGTACTAGAAAAGCCTACATTAGATGACATTATCGTTTACACTGCGAAAGGGAGAGGTGCCTATGCGTCAGCTCGTATATAAAGATTTGTTCTTTTTTCGGGTAATTTGGTTAGTGAATCTTGTTATGCCCCTTTTGTTCTTTATGTTAGATGCAAGTGGTGAATTGTTATTTCCAATGAGTTGTCTATTTATAACCTTTTCATCGGTTATGACGTTAACCGTTATGGATGAAAGAAATAAAAGTGACATTGTTATAAATAGTTTACCGGTAAGTCGAAAGGATATCATAATTGCTAGATATATTTCCTGTGCAATATTCATTGTTGGTGCCATTCTCTCTACGATGTTAGTTGTTTTTCTTATAAGGGGTATTGTGGTTATTAGTGATATCGGTGTATATCATCCTAATCTATACATTGAAATTCCATGGTATGAAGTCATAAATGGAGCTGTTTATGCCACATTTTTTGTTGTCACGTTTTTCCCTAGTTATTATGGTACAAAATCGAAGGTAGTAAGAAGTATAGGATCAGCAGCATCAATAGGAGTGGGTGTAATTCTTTGGATATTTATTAGTGATGGGCTGTATGAAACAACATCTTCATTCAGTGAGTGGATTATGAATCCAGTACATATTGGTGTATTTATAGTTGGAGGAATGATATTAGCTAGTGTCTATATCGTTTCTATGTTTCTTACAATTAAAATTTATGAAACGCGTGATTTATAGAGAGGAGAATTTATATGCAACAATTGATTTTGAAGGAGTTTTTCTTACAGCAGAAGATGTTTCCTTTCTATTTTTTAATACCCATTTTATCTATTTTTAAGGATTCCGTCGAACCAATGGGGATTGCAATAGGAGTATTTATAACATGTAGTACGATTATATATATTTCTTTTTATTATGACGAGAAAAGTAAAGCAGAAAAAGTGTTAGTGAGTTTGCCTATAACGAGAACAGAGATAGTTATAGCTAAATATATTGCAAGTTCATTATTTATTATGGCTGGTTTGAGTGTAACTTTTATAGTCGTAATATTAGGAAATATTTTATTGAACAGAGATATAGTTATGCCTGGGTATGCAATATTTTCAGCAATAGTAGCAACTTTGATTTATTGTGCAGTAACGATACCGACTAATTACATTGGGGGATATAAAGTTATTACTGTCTTAAATTTGAGTATGCTTTTTCCTTTAATGGGTATGATTGGTCTTATGTGCAATATTTTTGGTGATAAAACAATTATGCTAAAAGTACTCCACTCTCAAGAGGCTACACTAGCAATGGGTGTTCTTGGTATTGGAGTGTTAGTAAGTATAGTCATATCAATGTTTCTCTCAATGAAAATGTTTCAGGAGGCAGAGTTATAGAAGGGGCATTTTCATATTAGGAGGGGTAATACATGATCAAGCAACTAATTTTAAAAGATTTCATCATTCAATGGAAATTTTTAATTTGGTACATACTGTATCCTGTTTTCTTTTATATGGCCTTAACAGATACGGAAAATCTGTTCATAATTATGTCAGTAATTATTACAATTGGGGCAACAGTAAAAACATTTGAAGCAGATAGTAAAAATGAGAGTGAAGTTATAGTAAATAGTTTACCAATATTGAGAAAACAAATTGTGTATGCGAAATATATAGTAGCAATTATTATTCTTTTTATAAGTGTAACGGTCGGTTGTTTCACGATGGGAATGAAGAGTGGGGTTAACTTATTTGAATTTATTGAAACGACAATGGTTGCTAGTATTAGCTTTATTTTATTGTATTTAAGTTTTGTTTTACCAATATCCTTTTGGCTAGGGTATAAGAAAACCATTTTCATTATGATAGTAATATTCATGGCACCGATAGTTGTTTTAGAAGCTTTGTTTCAAATTAACTTAGAACAAATTCAACTATACAACAGCTTGTTATTCATTAGTTCCATGTGCATGTTCATAGCATCTACCTTTGTTTCAGTAAAAATATATGAAAAAAGAGAATTTTAAAAGGTGCCTTAAAAAAGGCACCTTCTTCAATAACGACAATACGAGAGCAGTAGTTTATAAAAAGAAACGCTATTTGGTACATCTTTTGGAGTATGTAATATAAAGCTGAAAACGATAACGAGAATAAGAAAGAGGAAAAATAAAAATAGAATTTGCTTATGTATAGAATTTTGCATATTATCCACTCCTTTTTTAGGTAGTATGTCCAAAAGAAAGGAGTGTATGAAAAATGTTAGGAGGGGAGAATGATGAACAAAAGAAAATGGTTATATAGAATAGGAATATTTTTATTTTCAATCGGTCTCATATTAGCAAATGTTTACTCGGATATACCACCGTTATTTCCAAGTTTACATAAAAGGGTTGGTATAAGTATTGCCATAGTTGGTCTGTTTTGTCTTATCACATCTAACTTCTACAGAAAGTCTGAATGAATATAAAAAAGGACAGTTACTCTTTTTCAGAAGTACTGTCTTTTTTTAATAACTTATTCCATAGTTTGGCGATACTCCATATAATGACGATTGCAATGGAGGCGATAATGGACCAAACAATTGATATAATTTCAAGTGTCATGTTAGGAAGGAATGTGAGAATGGATAATACTTTATGAAACAATGATTCTATTATATGAAAACTTATTTGTAATAGAATGACGATACCAAGTGTGATCCATGCTAATATTTTCTTTCCTTTTTCTTTCCACATGACATTCACCTCACGTTAGCTTAATAGTTTTAAGCCAACAGCGCCGCATAGAATACAGCTTAAGAAAGCAAGACGACGCCAATCCGCTGATTCTCGGAAAATGAGAATGCCTAGAAGTGCACTTCCAGCAGTTCCGATTCCAGTCCAAATTGCGTAAGCAGTTCCCATCGGTAATGTGTTCATCGCAAGAGATAAGAAGAAGAAGCTTACGCCGAAGTTAGCGATTAAAATAACTTTTGGTGCCCAGCCTTTCTTTTCAGTGGCTACTTTCATAAAGAGTACACCAATAATTTCACAAATACCAGCTAGAATTAAAAATACCCAAGCCATTTTATGCGGCCTCCTTCGCTTCTTTTTCTTCTGTTACTCGTTTTAAACCAATTACTCCGAAGAAGATTAAACCGATTAATAAAACTTTTACGATAGAGAAAGGTTCTCCGAAGATGAAAATCTCTGTAAGAACGATTCCACCAGCTCCGATTCCTGTAAAGACTGCGTATACAGTGCCGACAGGTAAATCTTTATAAGCTCTAAATAATAAGACGAAACTAATTGTAATTAATAGAGCAACACCAGCCCATTCAAGTGGTGCCTCTGCTTTTTTTAGTCCAATCACCCAAAATATTTCAATAATACCAGCGATGATTACATAAATCCATGCCATATGTCATTTCTCCTTCCTACCAGTCGTTAGGTAAAGGGCTTAAAAACGACGCATTGCAAAGGAGCAATCCGTCAGTTTGAAAGTCCGCGCCAAAATACTTTCCAAGAAGCGTCTAAACGTGTCTCAAAACGATTTAAACCTGCGTATAATAGTTCAACCATAAGACCGTCGAGTAAGCATAGAAAAGCCTCTAAGGCGTCTTTTACTTCAATGTTATGCAGCTCATCTTGTTCGCTTGCTCTTTTAAATACAGGGAATAAAAGTTTTCCGACGTTTTCAATGTGTACATTTGCTTTATTAATAATTTGTTCGCGAAATGCATCAGGCGGAAAATAAGAAGTTCGTAACCAAAACATTGATTCTTCACTTTCACCAAATCGTTTTGCATACCCTTTTAATAATTTAAAAAGCAATTCTTCAGTGGACGAATTGGAAAAGCTTTCGATATCGCCTGTGAAGCTCTGCAAATCTTTTTGAAGAGCAGATTCTAAGCATATGAAATATAGCTCTTCTTTTCCTTTAAAGTGTGCGTAAATCGATGGTTTTTTAATCCCAACTTCTTGAGCAATATTTGCCAATGAAGTTCCTTCATAGCCGTAGCGTGCGAAATGAGAAAGTGCTACAGCTTTAATGCGGTTTGCTGTCATTTTCATCCCCTACCTACCGTTCGTTAGGTTCATTATATGAGATGGGAAATATAAAGTCAATAGGTGAAGAGCTGAGAAAGAGCGTTATAAGTAACGCTCTTTTTAGACAGTCTCTCGCTCAATTAAATGGAATGAAAGTTCTTTTGCACTGCCGACAATTTGCTCGCTTTGGATCTGCTTATGGAATAAAGAAAAAGCATGTGAGCCCATTGCGAGACCGGGATGTTCAATTGTGGAAATTTCTAATGCCTTTGAAATTTCATGATTATCAAATCCAAGGATAGCAAGGTCTTCAGGTACTCGAATACCATGTTTTCGAGCCTCTGTTAATAAACCAGCTGCAACTTGATCGTTCGCTGTGAAAATAGCAGTTGGACGATTTTTCATATTTAAAATACGATGGAGTATTTGTGCTCCGTCCTGCATTGTATAGCATTGGTGGAAAATCCATTCAGGATGCAACGTTTTCCCTTCGTTACGAAGTGTATCGGCGAACGCTTTTTCGCGCTCCATGGAATTTACACTTGTTTTTCTTGCTAAACAAATTCCGATTTTTTCATGGCCTCTACTTAGTAAATAGGCAGTACCAAGACGGAAACCTTCATAATGATCTACGTAGATGGATGAAATGAGGGGATGCTTCATTTTTTCACATGAAATAATAGGGGCAAATTTTGCAAAAGGTTCGATTTGTTCCCAAGAGCTCGTTCGGGAGCAAATAATCATCCCATCGAATTGTTTCATTTTCATCATTTCAAGAACACGAATTTCTTCAATGCTATCGTAATTCGTTTGACATAAATTAATATGATACCCAGCTAATAACGCTTCGTTTCCGATTCCTTCAATAATCGTACTGAAGTAGGGGAGGTTAATGAAAGGAAGCATAACGCCAATTGTATATGTTTTCCCTCTTATTAAATGGACAGCATTTATATTTTTTGCGTAGTTTAATTCTTCAACAGCATCTAGAACACGCTTACGCTTTTCTTCTTTTACGTAAGGGTGATTATTCAGGACACGAGAAACAGTTGATATCGATACACCAGCAGTTTTAGCAATTTGTTTTATATTGGCCATATGTATCACCTCTTTCCCTTATTATAAAGGGAAAATAATAAGAAAGAAAAAATCTTGACCTGAAAAGCTTTTCACAAACTATGGTATTAATAAGACTTCTTTTTATTCGCGTAACCTTTTCACTTGGGCGTAAGAATGATAGGGGTCTTTTTTGTTTGCAAAAAGTGTTGTCAAAATGTGTGAGAATAACGTGGAAAGTTTTCAAAGGTGGAGTTTGGTGACAAAGCGAATATGAAGAGAATATCAACGCTTCGTTCGTTAAGAGAGCGATATGAAAGGGCGGAAACAAATTGAAAAAAAGAATCATTTGTTTCGTGTTTTCTAGTTTCGTGCTTAGTTCGTGTTCGTTTCAGCAAACGATGCAAGAAGAAAAACACTTTGTGGGAACAACGGGAGGAGCTATGGATCGTGTTACGGATCCTATTCCGCTAAAGGAACTTCCAAAATATTTTCCGGTGAAGTTTAAAGTTCCAACGTTTTTACCGTACGATATTACAAGTGATGTGAAGGGGGAAGTAAGAACGCTTGGGAAAAAGAACACTGTCTTAACGATTAAATATAAACAGAAAGAACCAGGTAGAAATGAGTATATTGAGTTAAATGTCGCGAACTTTCCTTATAGTTTTCCGGATCTTGTGGAAGAGAAGCGATTTCAAGAACAAATGAAACTGAATAATGGAACGTCTGCTTATTTTAAAAATAAAGATGATTATGAACGTGGTGACGAATTTGCTACGCTTATATGGAAAGAGAAAGGAATTGAATATCAACTGCTGTATCGGAATGTAGAAGAGAACGATGAAAAGGTAATCAAGCAGAATTTATTATACATTGCGAATAAGATGAAATGAAAAAACTAGCTGATTTATTCAGCTAGTTTTTTGTATGTTATTATTTCTTTTTAATTTTGCCTGTCCAAGATTTAAATCCGCCTTGTAATTGGTAGAAATCTTTGTAGCCTTGTTTTTTTAAGTATTGCGCTGCACGACCTGTACGGAATCCGCTTTGGCAATATAAGTAAACAGGTTGATCTTGACGAAGTTCTTTATGGCGAAGGCGAATTTGTGATAACGGAATGTTACGTGCACCTAAAATATGCCCTGCGTTATATTCGTCTGCTTCACGAATATCGATAAGCTGTGCTTTACGGTAGCCAGCGCGAAATTCTTCTTCTGTAAGAGTTTTAATTAATTTTTTCTGATAGAAGTACATCCATACAGTGTAGCCGATAAATGCTACGATTACGGCTAATAAAATAATCCAAGTTGTTGACACGATTCTATCGCTCCCTTTTTTCTTATCCTACTTTCAATATTATAATGCCCTTATGTATTTATGCAACAGATTCATTTGCATATAAGAAGAAATTTCGTATTCTTTCACAAATTTTGTCGAATTTGGTAGACTAGAGAATGTGAAAAATAATTGGTTATATGAGGTGCAGGATGGGAAAAGAAAAATGGTGTTATATTAACTCTGGTCAATGTTCACCGGCATTTAATATGGCGTTAGATGAATGTTTATTAAATTGGCAAAGTGAAAAGAAAATGCCACCAACAATTCGTTTTTATGAATGGGAGGTACCAACATTAACAGTTGGGTATTTTCAACGTGTTGAAAAAGATATTAATATGGATGTAGTTAACGAAAAGAAATATGGATTCGTTCGTCGTCAAACAGGCGGCAGGGGTGTACTACATGACAAAGAGTTAACGTATAGTGTTATTGTGTCTGAAGATCATCCGAATATGCCGAAAACAGTTACAGAAGCGTATCGTGTTATTTCGCAAGGTTTATTAGATGGTTTTAAGGCATTAGGGTTAGAAGCATATTATGCAGTTCCAAAAACAGAAGCAGATCGTGAAAATTTAAAAAATCCACGTTCCGGCGTATGTTTTGATGCACCATCTTGGTATGAAATTGTAGTGGAAGGACGAAAAATTGCTGGTAGTGCTCAAACACGTCAAAAAGGTGTTATTTTACAGCATGGATCGATTCCATTAGAAATTGATTTAGATGAACTATATGATCTATTTTTATTCCCAAATGAACGTGTGAAGGAACGTATGAAGAGTATGTTCTCTTCTAAAGCAGTAGCAATTAATGAATTAACAGACCGTACATTTACGATAGAACAGTTAATTAAAGCGTTTGAAGTTGGCTTTGAAAAAGGATTGGATGTAGAACTTGTTCCATATGAATTAACAGAAGAACAGTTACATGAAGTTCAAACGTTAGCGAAAGAAAAGTATGAAAGTAATGAGTGGAATTATAAAAAATAAGAGATGGCAATTGCCACCTCTTATTTTTTTATAGTAAATTAAGTACTTTTTCTACTTTGATTCCTTTATCTTGTAAAGAACGAAGGCGATTTACAACGTCCATAATTTCTTTGTCAAATGTAACGCTAATACCTTGGCTTTGTAGTTCTTCTTTTAAGCTTTCAATAGAATCATCTATGTCGATGCCAAGCTCGTAATCTTGACAAACTTCAATTGTCTTTTTCACGAGTTTAACATAATTTTCTTGTAGTTTTGAATTTGTTTCAGTCAAAGCAGGTTGCTTCGGTTTTGCAGGAGCAACCGGTGCTGTCTCTTGCTTTGTAACTGGAGTAGGGACCGCTTTTTTCACAGGCGCTGGAGTAACTAGTTCTACAGCTGCTTCTACGCTTACTGGCTTCGGTGTCGGTACCGGAGTAGGCTTAGGTGCCATAGCAGGTGTTTCCACACGCGTAACAGGCTTAGGAGCAGGCGTAATTGCTTTTGGAGCTTCTACAACTACTTCCTTTTTCGGTGCTGCTTCTACCTGTGTTTCTTCTTGCTCGGCAGCTTCTTTATTTTCTTTACTCCACATAACGCGTTCAATTTCTAGAGAAACATTGTTTTTGTTCATCGCTGTTAATGTAACTTTACCAACTTCAGCGTTTCCAGTGAAATCAACAATTTTATAAATAACACTCTTGTTCCAATCCACGTTTCCGCTCAAAAATAATTCTTCGTTACATTTCGGCGTTAAGCCCTCGATTTTAATTTCTGCGTTTACACCGTTTTCACTATATACCATAATTAGCGAAGCATTTACATCTTCGTCTGCTAACATTAGTTCACGTACCATTTTGCCGGTGCGTACTTGCGTTTTCTTCTTAACTGACATCTAATTTCTCCTCTCAAAAATTCAGTAATAATAAAAAAATCGTATAACGAAAAATAATTGCTCACGAAGATTTATGATACCGATAATAAAAGCATCACGTCAACAATTAACTTTAATTATTTTGCATTTTTCTTATTTTCTTTATGAAATTTTTCAATTTGTAAAATTAGACAGAAGAAAAAACAGCCTTTTGAAGGGCTGTTAAAAATTTGATTTTTTATATAGTAATTTATATAAAATAAAAAATAAGATAGCAATTAAAGCATTTTGCCAAAAGTTTAGATGATAAATGAGATAAGGTTGCTTTTGGAAATAAATATTTAAGAATACAGCGGAACAAAATGGAGTAGCAAATGCGAATCCAAATAGAATTCTTCTTTTCCAATTTATTTTCTGATTAAAGGAGTAACGCTTTAATAAATATAAAATAAATAGTATACCTAGTATAATTATTGAAACAGACAAAGTAGTTCCAAGGATGCTAAAAGGCGGACTTGATAATGTATTGTTTTTTTCAAAGAAAAACATAAAAAATGAAATAATTGCATTTATGCCAAACTGTATAGCAAGAAGTAAGCTAATAGAAAATCCAATTAAAGAGGCTTTTTCTAACTTTGTTTGAGTTGGTAAAGCTGATATAAGTTCATCGCAATAAGATTGTAAATTATCTCCAAAGATGTCATAAGCGTTTTTATTTTCTGCTTGTGCTTCGATGAGGTGATCTAATATTTCTAGTAACAGTTCTTCCATTTGTTGCTCTGGCACGTTAGATAAACGAAGATAAACTAACATATCGCTATAAGCAACTTCATTTTCAGGTGTTAGAAGCTCACGTTTTTTATTATTCAATTCAATCATGTCTTGTGCATTCATCCCTATCACTCCCCCTGTAATAAGTTATTTACCGTAGTTGAAACCATTCCCCAGCTTTGTTTAAATTCTTCAAGCTGCTCTAATCCTTTATCGGTTACGTGATAATATTTTCGTTTTGGACCGAGTGAGGAGGCTTTTAATGTTCCTTCAATCAATTTTTCTTTTTGCATACGTAACAATAACGGATATATGCTTCCTTCGCTTACGAATGTAAATCCGTGTTTATTTAATTTTGTGCTCAGTTCATATCCGTACACTTCTTCTTGTGAAATGATGTATAGGATGCAACCTTCTAGTACACCTTTTAACATTTGGCTGTGCATGATTTCACCACCTTTTACTCAGGTAACTTGCGTTGCAAGGTAGCTGTTATCCAAATTATAACATTCGGTAACTTGCAACGCAAGTTACTGAAGTGGAAAACTTTAATGCGTGTTAATTTTTCAACGTTTCCCATACTAACGAGAGGGAGGGAAGCACATGAAACCATTTATGCCAAAACTCGTTTACTTTGAACCAAAGGCACTTGAATATCCGCTTGGAAAAGAGCTTTATGAGAAGTTTACGAAGATGGGATTAGAAATTCGTGAAACGACATCACATAATCAAATTAGAAATTTGCCAGGAGAAAATGATTTGCAAAAGTATCGTAATGCAAAGGCTACACTTGTCGTTGGAGTAAGGAAGACGCTAAAGTTTGATACGTCAAAACCGTCAGCTGAATATGCAATTCCGCTCGCAACAGGGTGTATGGGACATTGTCATTATTGCTATTTGCAAACAACACTTGGGAGTAAGCCTTACGTTCGTGTGTATGTCAATCTTGATGAAATATTTGAGAAGGCAAAGCAATATATGGATGAAAGGGCACCTGAAATAACAAGATTTGAAGCAGCGTGTACATCAGACATTGTTGGGATTGATCATTTAACACATGCATTAAAGCGGGCGATTGAATTCATTGGAGAAAGTGAATATGGGCGCTTACGTTTCGTCACGAAATATTCGCACGTTGATCATTTATTAGATGCAAAGCATAATGGGAAAACTCGTTTCAGGTTTAGTATAAATTCACGATATGTAATTAAAAATTTTGAACCAGGGACATCGCCATTTGAGGAGCGAATTGAGGCGGCACGTAAAGTAGCAGGTGCAGGTTATCCACTTGGTTTTATAGTCGCGCCACTTTATATGCATGAAGGATGGGAAGAAGGATATCGTGAACTATTTGAGCGACTGTACAATGCGCTGAAAGATGTGACGATACCAAATTTAACGTTTGAATTAATTCAGCATCGTTTTACGAAACCAGCGAAAAAGGTTATTCAAGAGCGTTATCCAAATACGAAGCTTGAAATGGATGAAGAGAAGCGGAAGTATAAATGGGGACGATATGGCATCGGAAAATATGTATATAAAAAGGATGATGCAGCAGTATTGGAAGAAACGATAAGAGGTTATATAAATGAATTTTTTCCTAATGCAGAAATACAATATTTTACTTAAGGGGGGTCTGTATGCAAATACAGATTCTTTTTTGTTTTATATATTTAGGCTCGTTTTCAACTTGTCACGTTATTCTTTCTGGTGTATCATTTTATTGATTGCTTCGTACGGAATAAGCAAAATGAACTTGGATGGAGGAAACCGATGCCTACCCCTAGTATGGAAGATTATATTGAACAAATTTATTTGTTGATTGATGAAAAGGGTTACGCCCGCGTATCTGATATTGCTGAAGCGCTTAGTGTACATCCATCCTCTGTAACAAAAATGGTGCAAAAATTAGACAAAGATGAATATCTAATTTATGAAAAATATAGAGGGCTTGTATTAACAACAAAAGGTAAAAAAATCGGAGAACGTCTCGTATATCGTCATGACTTGCTAGAGCAATTTATGCGTATTATCGGTGTGGATGAAAGTAAAATTTACAATGATGTAGAAGGAATTGAACATCATTTAAGTTGGGAAGCGATTGATCGCATTGGTGATTTAGTGCAATACTTTGAACAAGATACAGTCCGAGTGGAAACACTTCGCGGTGTTCAAAGAGCAAATGAAGAGAAAAGTAATTAAGGGGAACGTATGGCGTTTCCTTTTTTATTTCAATTCGAAAAGGATGGGAGAATTATGAAAGCAATTATTTTTGATTTTGATGGATTAATTGTGGATACAGAAACGATATGGTTTCACTCTTTCAGAGATGCTGTTCGTGAATACGGCGGGGAACTACCTTTAGAGGAATTTGCGAAATGCATTGGAACAACAGATGAGGTACTTTATACATATTTAAATGATCAATTAAAAGAGAAGTTTAACAAAAGTGTATTAAAAGAAAAAGTGGCAACTTTACATAAAGAGAAAATGAGAATACCAGAAGCTCGTGACGGGGTAAAAGAATATTTAGAAGAAGCGAAAGAAATGGGATTAAAAATTGCACTAGCTTCTAGTTCTTCTAGAGAATGGGTTATTCATTTTTTAGAAGAGCTACAAATTCGAGAATATTTTGAAGTAATTAAAACGAGAGAAGATGTTGAGAAGGTAAAACCAGATCCAGCTCTTTATCGAGTTGCAATAGAAGAATTAGGAATTAAGCCATCTGAAGCTGTTGTATTTGAAGACTCATTAAATGGATTGAGAGCAGCAGTTGCAGCGGGATTAACGTGCGTTGTGGTACCTAATGATGTGACACGGAATTTACCGTTTGAAAATCATCATCTTCGAATTGAAAGTATGAGAGAGAAAAGTTTAAAAGAAGTGCTTCAAAGTATAAAAAAAGACCGTATTTCCTAAAAGGAAGCACGGTCTTTCTTTTTGCTTTTTTTGCCTTCAATGACAGTTAAATGAGACTGTTTTCTTTTTCGTTTCAAAGTGGAAGAATTCCCTTTTTTACTTTTGTCATTAGAAGTATTTGACTTAAAGAAAGAATTGCCTAGGGGTGCTACATTTTGTTTCCCATGTTTGCGGTTCGATTGTTTTGCCGCACGCTTATATGAGCTTTGCGAATTTGCGGAACCACTGGAATTTGTAAACATCTTGTATAGCAAGTAAAAGATACCGACAACAAGTAACATGTACCCGATATTTCTTAATACACCCATGGGATTTGTAATAACAGATGAAACAAGGCCGAATATTGCCAATCCGATAATAAGCACAAATATAGCGAAAGTAAACGAACGACCGTTCATAAGGGACACCTCCTAAAAACATATATTGAAATTAGTATATTAACGATGAGGAAAGGAGTTGAACACCATTTTTAAATAATTATTGTTTGTTCTCTAAACGTAATAATTCTTCAAACGATGCAATTGCTACTTCCACTTGATCATCTGTTGGTTCTTTCGTTGTTAATAGTTGTAGCCATAATCCAGGATATCCAAGTACGCGTAATACGGGAATGTCTCGTAATCGATTTGTAAATTGCAATACTTCAAAAGAAATACCAAGTACAACTGGAATTAATAAAATTCTGTTTATAACTCGTGCCCAAAGAGGATCTGTAGGGACTAGGAAATAAACGAACATTCCAATAATGACTGTAAATATAATAAAGCTACTGCCGCATCTATAATGGAGACGAGTTTGCTTTTGAACGTTTTCTACAGTCAGAGGAAGGTTATTCTCGTAAGCATTGATTACCTTATGCTCTGCACCGTGATACTGAAATACCCGCTTAATAAGTGGGGTTAAAGAAATAAAGTATATATAGCTCAATAATAGCATGAGCTTAATGACACTTTCGACAATGATTTGCCCAGTATGAGATGGGAAAATCGGTCTCGTTAATTCAGCTAATAGTGCAGGAACTGCTGTGAAAATGACTTTACCGAATATAAAAGATAAAACGCCAACAGCTGCAACTCCTAATACCATCGTTAATTTTGATTGTTCTTCTTTTTTATTTGCAATTTGTTCATCATCTTCTGGGTGGACGTCAAATCGTTCTGAAGCGAAGTTTAAATGCTTTGCTCCATTCGCACTTGCATCCACAATAGCGGCAATCCCTCGTAAAAATGGAATTTTTTTTAGGGTAGATAGTACTTTATTACGAACGCGTGGTAATCGATAAAATTCAATCGATTTATCTTTACGACGAACCGCTGTAACAGTATATTCTCTACCGCCAAACATAACTCCTTCTATGACCGCTTGCCCGCCATATATTTGTTTTGACTCTTCTGCCATGTTAACACCAACCTGTATTTGTTTCTCTCTTATGTAGAAAAAGAGGCAATTGTCATACTGGGTTCTGTCGTTTTGAAATAAGACAATCACCGAGTTTCCTTTATTTTATCGGCAAATACAAGTAGATGACAAGGGAAAATGTTATGAGAGTCGGACATTTCTTATTCTTTTTATAGACAAATTTCGCAGGATTTAAACATGCTTCAAAATAGTTTCGGGCATACTATTGAGCGGAGGTGTCGATGTGAGTCAAGAACAATTAGGAACAAGGAATTTTGTGCAGATTGGTTTGTTTGGTGGAATCTTTTGGGGCGGGATCTGGTATTTCCTTCATATATTTTCATTCACGGAGGCGGGACCGAATTATTTCCTTTTACCATTTGCGTTTGGAAGTTGGAAAGAGGGGGTATGGGGCAATGTGTTCGGAATAGTGTGTATGGGACTTCTTTCAATTTTGATTGCCTTTTTGTATAAAGCATTTTTTGCGAAGTTTGAAGGGATTATAGCGGGAATTATTTATGGGCTATTTTGGTGGGCACTACTGTTTTTGGGGATGGGTTTAATGGCTCCTGTTATTAAAAGTGCGCTCCATTTACCAAAAGAGACAATTGTGACGACAATATGTATTTTTATATTGTATGGTGTGTTTATAGCATATTCTGTTTCTTACGCAGTGAATAGCAATAAAGCAGAACAAGAAGGGCAAGAGAAGACGAACTATTCAAATAAGTAACTCCTATGTTAAAATATTGTATAGATATTTAATATTAAGGAGTTTTAAGAATATGAAAAAGTTACTCCTCGTAAACGGTCCTAACCTAAATCGCCTCGGTGTTCGTGAGGTAAATGTATATGGAAAGGGCACGCTAGCGACACTTGAAGCAGATATGAAGCAAGAAGCAGAAACAATGGGAGTGGAGTTAGAATGTTTCCAATCGAATCATGAAGGTGCCATTATCGACATTATTCATGAAGCGGAAGATATATATGAAGGGATCATTTTAAATCCGGGAGCATTTACGCATTATAGCTATGCGATTCGTGATGCCATTGCGAGCATTTCGATTCCTGTTATTGAAGTACATATTTCTAACATTCATCAGCGTGAATCGTTCCGTCATGAATCTGTGACGGCAGCTGTTTGTGCAGGTCAAATTGTAGGATTTGGTTTTTATGGCTATAAGTTAGCGTTATTTGCATTAATGGAGAAATTGAGGGAGGCATAAAGTAATGGAGAAAATTGAAAGATTACGAAGTGCATTTGATGAGGCTGGCATTGACGGTATTTTGTTAACAAATGAACATAGTCGTAGATATATGGCTAACTTCACAGGAACAGCAGGCGTTGTTCTTATTTCAAAAGATCGTGCTCAATTTATTACAGATTTCCGTTACGTCGAGCAGGCAAGTAAACAAGCGGTTGGATATGAGGTTGTACAGCACGCAGGATTGATCATTGATGAAGTGGCAAAGCAAGTGAAAGAGCTTGGAATTCAAAAACTTGGTTTTGAGCAAGATACTCTTACATATAGTTCTTATTCAGTGCATAAGGAAGCGATTGATGCTGAATTTATCCCGACTTCTGGACTTGTAGAAAAGTTACGCTTGATAAAGACTGATTCAGAGATTAAGATATTAAAGGAAGCTGCACAGATTGCAGATGCTGCCTTTGAGCATATTCTATCATTCATTCGCCCGGGAGTATCTGAAATTGAAGTGTCAAATGAACTTGAATTTTTCATGAGAAAACAAGGAGCAACATCTTCTTCGTTTGATATTATCGTTGCTTCAGGTCTTCGTTCGGCATTACCGCACGGCGTGGCATCTGAAAAAGTGATAGAAACAGGAGATTTCGTTACATTAGACTTCGGCGCTTATTACAAAGGATATTGTTCTGATATTACTCGTACGATTGCAGTCGGTGAACCATCTGATAAATTAAAAGAAATTTATAATATCGTTTTAGAAGCACAACTACGTGGTGTGAACGGTATTAAAGCTGGTTTAACAGGTCGCGAGGCTGATGCGCTAACGCGTGACTACATAACGGAAAAAGGATATGGTGAATACTTTGGACACTCTACTGGTCATGGAATAGGTCTTGAAATCCATGAAGCACCAGGTTTAGCGTTCCGTTCTGATACAGTACTTGAACCAGGTATGGCTGTAACAGTAGAGCCAGGTATTTATATTCCAGGTATTGGCGGCGTACGTATTGAAGATGATATCATTGTGACAAGTGAAGGTAATGAAGTAATTACGAAATCACCAAAAGAACTTATTATTTTGTAATACACAGGAGGATTTTTTTACATGATTTCAGTAAACGATTTTCGTACAGGTTTAACAATTTCAGTGGACAATGCCCTTTGGCAAGTACTTGATTTCCAACACGTAAAGCCAGGTAAAGGTGCTGCATTCGTTCGTTCTAAACTACGTAATCTTCGCACAGGTTCTGTTCAAGAGAAAACATTCCGTGCAGGTGAGAAAGTAGAAAAAGCACACATCGAAAACCGTCGTATGCAATACTTATACGCAAGCGGTGAGGCTCACGTATTTATGGATAACGGAACTTATGAGCAAATCGAACTTGGTGAAAAACAAATCGAGCGCGAGCTTAAATTCCTAAAAGAAAACATGGAAGTAGCAATTATGACTTACCAAGGCGAAGTACTTGGTGTTGAACTTCCAAACACAGTTGAATTACAAGTTACAGAAACAGAGCCTGGTATTAAAGGTGATACTGCTTCTAACGTAACAAAACCAGCTACATTAGAAACTGGTCTTGTTGTACAAGTACCAATCTTCATTAACGAAGGCGAAATGCTTATCATCAACACTGGTGAAGGTAAATACGTTTCTCGTGCATAGTAAAAAAACACTCGTGATAATTCACGAGTGTTTTTTTTATAGGAAATAGGGTAGATAGTAAATAGCTGTTACTATAAAACTGACTAAAACAAGTGAAAGAGTACCCATAATAGATGGAGTCAAAACAATTTGAAATGGTTTTATTTCGCCAGTCTCAACGCCAGTTAATGTTTTGCTTATTGCGTGATCTGTAATGTTATTTCTATGGTTACTCATAATAATTAACCACATAATTGCAAATATTGCTAAACTACCAAGGAAAAAGGTCTCTATAAATGACCAACCGACTAATAATGAAAAAAGATAAATAAGAGCTAATTCTACTACAACGGTTAAACTAATTTTCAATGCCTTCATATTTTTCCTCCTCATTCTGTAATTTCAACCAGTTTAAAAAATTTTCACGTGACACGACATGCAGAGAGCAAGGTGACCTTACTTCTTTCTCTAGTGCAGCGTGTTCGTCTGGGAACTTGTTTTCCACATGCAATGAAATATAGGGTAGTTTTTCTTGTGCTTTTAGTGAGCGGATATTATTCGTTTTAGCACCAGCAAATACGTAGGAAAGTTGTAAGTCTAAAAAGGCGATTTTAAAGATTTCTTTTTTAGTAGCCTCGTTATAGCCTTTTCCCCAGTATGGATAGCCAATCCAACTACCAATGTGAGATTGCTTTTTTTCATTATTAATATGTTTAAGTGTGGTGAGGCCAATTATTTCATTTTCTTCATTCACAATCATTCTCGATAAGGATTTCTTTTGACGCTCTTCTTCTATTGCGAAAAGAAGAAATGTTTTCGTGTCTTCGATGTTTTCTACCGTTATCCCCAATGCATTTTTTATATGTGGATCACTTGATAGCTCGAAAATCACATTTGTATAGCATAAATCTAGTGGTAATAAAGTGATGTGCTGCATGGTTTAAACCCCTTTCAAACTAAATATACCATAATATACCATAAAATAATATGAATATTCAGATTCTAATTCAGACTTTAGAGAAAAATTATGTTTTTACTTCTGAAATAGACAACCTCTGCATATGGTTGTACAAATATATTCTTTTTTAGAATACGAAGTTAGTAACTGTTACGGGAGAAGGTGGAAGAATGAAACAGTGGCTAGCGGCAATGGAAACATCCGTGCTTGTTATGGGGGCACTTCGATTATTTTCAGGTAGTGCGGAGATATTTGCTGCTTTGCTTATGCTTTATGTGAATGATGCGAAGAAAGCGTTGTTTATAAATGGTATGTTGGCGTTTGTTGGACCTACCGTATTAATTTTAACAATGACAATTGGGATAGCGAGTGTAGCAAGTGAAATTTCTTTCTTGAAGCTCTTTTTTCTAGCGCTTGGAATTTGCTGTATTTTTATCGCATTACTGAAATAGTAAGTCGAGTATAGTGGGGAGAAGCCGATGAAAGAGGTATTAGAAGTTTTACCAAAAACGATGAAGTACTTAATTGAAGAATGTAAGCAATACGATGCTTTAGAGGAAATTCGTGTTCGAATTGGAAGGCCGCTAGAGTGTATTGCACACGGAAAGGTGTTTTTTTATGACTATATCACTACTGCAGAGGATGCTATTTACTTATTGAATAAATTAAGTCAATTCTCAATTTATACGATGGAAGAGGAATTAAAACGTGGGTATGTGACGCTTCGCGGGGGGCATAGAATCGGGTTAGCAGGAAAAGTCATTACAGAAAAAAGCGCAGTGAAAATGATTCGTGATGTCTCTTCCTTTAATATTCGTATTGCTCGTCAAAAAATAGGGATTGCTGAACCGCTTTTGCCATATTTGTATGAAAAAAGGTGGTTAAACACGATGGTAATTGGCCCTCCCCAAACGGGAAAAACGACACTTTTAAGAGATGTAGCACGTTGCATGAGTCAAGGGGTAAGTGCTTCGGAAATTCCTTCCTGTAAAGTGGGGATCGTTGATGAACGTTCAGAAATTGCTGGCTGTGTGAAAGGAATCCCGCAATATGATTTTGGTACCCGAGTCGATGTGTTAGACGCATGTCCAAAGGCAGAAGGAATGATGATGATGATTCGTTCTATGAGTCCTGATATTTTGATCGTAGATGAAATTGGCCGTAAAGAAGATAGTGAAGCAATTATGGAGGCAGTGCATGCAGGTGTTCAGCTTTTTATAAGCGCACACGGATTTTCCTATGAGGATGTTGTGAGACGTCCATCGCTCAAGGCAGTGCTAGAGCTTGGTATATTTGATAGGTTTGTGGAGTTGTCAAAAGCGAGGGGTCCAGGAACGGTTATGCAGGTGAAAGATAAATATGGAAAACCAGTGTTATCAAATAGAAAGGCTGAGGGCGTATGGTGAAAATATTTGGTGCAGTGTTAATCGTTGCGGTCAGCACCTTTTTCGGGTTTTCGTACGCTAAAAGATACAGTGAGAGGCCGAGGCAACTTAGGTTATTAAAATCAGCACTTCAATCATTAGAGGCAGAAATTATGTATGGACACACACCTTTATCTGAGGCTGCCGAGCGATTAGTTAAACAAATGCCAAAGCCATTAAATTGGATATTTCAAAGTTTCGCTAAAAAACTAGAAAGTGGAGAACAAACGGTAAGGGAAGCTTGGATAGATAGTTTGAAAGAGAATTGGAAGTTGACGGCTTTTCAACAAACCGAGTATGAAATACTGCAGCAATTTGGTGAAACGCTCGGGCAACATGATCGTGAATCACAACAAAAACATATTCGCTTATGTATTACACATTTGGAGAGAGAAGAAGAGGAAGCGAAAGCTTTACAACTGCAATACGAAAAAATGATTAAGAGCTTAGGGGTACTAGCAGGGCTACTAATTGTAATTTTACTGCTATAGGGGGGAGAAAGGCGATGTCCATTGATGTTGGATTAATATTTCAAATCGCCGGAATCGGCATTGTTTTAGCTTTCATTCATACTGTACTAAAAGAATTGAAGCGTGAGGATATTGCAAATTGGGTTATCCTTGTCGGTTTTGTCGTCATTTTATTTCATGTTGCATTTTTAATTAATACGCTATTCGACAAGATTAAAAGTGTCTTTCTCTTCCAGTAAAGGAGGCGGTTCGAATCGAAATTATACAAATTGTCGGATTAGGCCTCGTTGCTACGTTTTTAGCTGCTGTTTTGAACCAGCATAAATCTAGTATTACATCTTTATTTATTGTGTTCGTAGGTAGCGTGATGTTTCTAATTTTAATCGATCAAATTCATTCTATTTTACAAATGATTGAGAGAGTAGCGAGTGAAGCGAAAGTTAGTAACGTCTACGTGGAAACGTTACTAAAGATTATTGGAATTGCTTATATTGCCGAGTTTGGAGCTCAAATTACAAAAGATGCTGGTCAAGGTGCCATCGCTTCGAAAATTGAACTTGCTGGGAAAATCTTAATTCTCGTTATGGCAATTCCTATTTTGACGGTTGTAATTGAAACTATTCTCGGATTTTTACCGACGGGATAAGGGGGAGTGAATGTTGAGGAGGTTTGGAGCTAAGCTGCTATTTGCTTGCTTCCTTTTCTTTTCTTTACCGGTTGTTGTACAAGCTTCTCCTGTAGAAACAAACGTCGTTGATCAACAATTGGATAAGCTCGGAATTGAAGATGTGAAGCAATTTTGGGACGGGCTTGTTACAAAATATGGAGGCTATTTGCCAGAGAGTCAAAAAGGGAGTTTTATGGAGTTTGTAAAGGGAGAAAAAGAATTCTCTCTAAAAGAGTGGATGATAGGGTTATTAAAATATTTATTTCATGAGCTTGCAGCTAATGGAAAACTGCTTGGCACACTCATTATGCTCACAATCTTTAGTGCATTGTTGCAATCACTGCAATCCGCTTTTTCAAAAAGTAGTGTAAGTAAAATTGCTGATGCTGTTGTATATATGGTACTTATTATTTTTGCTTTAAATAGTTTTTATGTCGTTATGACATATGCAAGAGAAACGATACAAACAATGGTAGATTTCATATTAGCGCTATTGCCAATTTTATTGGCGCTTATAGCGACTGGTGGCGGGGTTGTATCTGTATCTTTCTTTCATCCGATTATCATTTTCTTAATGAATACAAGCGGGCTTCTTATGAATTATATCGTTCTACCGCTTTTATTACTGGCAACGATATTAAGTATTGTAAGTACAATGAGTGATCAATATAAAGTGACGAAATTGTCCAAGCTTCTGCAAAACGTTAGCGTTGGGATTATCGGTATTTTCTTAACGATTTTTTTAGGAGTATTATCTGTACAAGGAACAGCAACAGCCGTTGCTGATGGAATAGCTGTGAAAACTGCTAAATTTGTAACAGGGAACTTCATTCCAGTAGTCGGAAGGATGTTTACAGAAGCGGCAGATACTGTTATTAGCGCATCAGGATTATTGAAAAACACAGTCGGAATTATTGGGCTCGTCATTTTATGTTTAATTGTTGCTTTTCCAGCGATTCAAATTTTCTGTATCGCATTTATTTATAAATTCGCAGCAGCAGTATTGCAACCGGTTGGCGGCGGAGCAATTATTCAATGCTTAGACATTATTGGACGAAGCATCATTTACGTATTTGCTTGCTTAGCTATCGTATCATTTATGTTCTTTTTAAGTATTACAATTATTATTGCTGCGGGGAATATTACACTTATGATGCGGTAGGAGGTGAAGAGTATGCAATTTGTTACAGAGTGGATCAGAAATATTATCGTTTTTTTGCTCTTAGCGACAATGCTTCATCTTATTCTTCCAAATTCGAATTTGCAAAAATACGTTAAATTCGTTGTAAGTCTTTTGTTAGTCGTATTAATTTTAACACCCCTTTTTAAACTATTGCAGACAGATGTAAATGAAGTAATTGCAAATTTTAATGAAGAAAAGTACGTAGCAGAAGGATCTGTAAAAAATTCAATAGATTCGAAGAAAAAAGAAATACAAGCTCTAACACGTGCATATAGTTTAGAAGAGATGGCTACCAAAATGAAAAAAGAAGTAGGAAAAGAGTTTGAGAAACAGTATGGTATGTCAGTCTCTGAAATACAAATAGTCGCAGCGGAAAGCACAGCGGAAGTAAAGTCAGCGAAAGATATTCAATCTGTTGTTGTGACGTTAAAAGAAAAAGAACGTAGTAAAAATGATGCAATCGAAACAGTAAAACCAGTTGAAATTAACACGAAAGAACCACCGAAAAAAGTAGAGGAAACGAATGTAGAAATGAAAGACTTCTTTTCAAGCAGGTGGCAACTAGAGAATAAACAAATCCAAGTTCAAATGGAAGGGAGGACAGGTAGAGTAAATGGACAATAAAGATAAAAATTCGAAGTTCTCATTTTTTCGAAACTTATTGAATGGAGATGAAAAAGAAAGTAATGAGAAGGGAAGAAAGGTAACACCTAAGTTCTTACTTGTCCTACTCATACTTGGAATTTTGCTTATGTTTTCTAGTAGTTTTTTTTCAAGTAAAAAAGAAGAAGTACCTGTATTTAAAGAACAAAAAACTCAAAACCAGGAAAAAGATGTACCAACTTTTGGACAAAAAAATAATGATAATATGTCAAATGTAGAAAAATATGAAAAAGCGTATGAACAAGAATTAAAAACTGCTTTAGAAGAAATAGCAGGAGTAAAAGACGTAACGATTAAAGTGAATTTAGATTCATCTGAAGAAAAAATTTTAGAAAAAAATACAGTGAAACGCTCACAAACAACAGGTGAAACAGATAAAACAGGCGGTAAGAGAGAAGTAGAGGACGAGTCTCTTGATGAAAAGACTGTCATTATACGTGAAGGGGATAAAGAAACTCCTGTTGTTTTACGAACAGAGAAGCCGAAAGTACGTGGTGTTCTTGTCGTAGCAAAGGGAGTGGATAATATACAAGTTAAAGCAATGGTAAAAGAAGCTGTGATAAGGCTGCTAGATGTACCGGCCCATCGCGTTTCAGTTTCACCGAAAAATTGATAGGGAGGAAATAAAGTGTTAAAAAAACAAACAGTTTGGTTATTAACGATGTTAAGTTTAGTTGTTGTACTATCTGTGTATTACGTGACAACTCCTGACAAAATGAATACAGCATCGCCGGCAACAGGTGAAAAGATTGGACAAGAAAAACAAGGTACTGATAAAGCAGTAACAAACGAAGCGCCTAAAGAAACTCCGAAAAAAGAAAATACAAGCAAGGAAACAACAAATAAAGAAACAGACAAAAAAGAAAATGCAAAAAAAGAAACAAGTAAAAAAGAGGGCAATGTATCAGTTCAATCAAGTGATGAGAATTTCACAGCTTTACGTATGCAAATGGAAGATCAGCGTAGTGAACAAAAAGCAAAATTACAAGAAGTGATGAGTTCAACAAAAGCTTCAGCAACAGAAAAGAATAAAGCGAAAGAAAATTTTGATGCCATTACGACAATGGAAACGAAGCAAGAATTACTTGAGACAGTAATTAAATCTCAAGGAGGATATCCAGATGCTCTTGTAAGAGCTGATGGCACTGATATTAGAGTAACGGTTAAAGCGGCAAAACATTCACAGAAAGAAGCAAATAAAATTATTCAACTTGTAAGAAGTGAAGGCGGATCAAAAGATGTAGGTGTGAAATTTGATCCACCAGCGAAATAAGTGAAACTTTAATCCGTAGGGATTTCCCTGCGGATTATTATCTTTTACTAAGCAAAGGGTATGCAAATAGTAAAATAGAGTATGCAAGCAAGTAAATGTGTGAATAGAAAAAAGCTATCATTTTCGATAGCTTTTTTCTATGTCGTCTTTGTAATTATTTTTACTATGTTCAACTCGGAATGGAGAAACACGTTGTGAGTAAAAGATTAATGGTTCATGGTACTGATGATTACTTTTTCCGGATTTGACGTGGATGAAAAGAACGCATGCCCAAACGATTACGGCAGGTAAAAAGAGAATGAGCCATATCATATTTCCACACCTCAACACAATATATTTTCTACACTTTGAACATACTATTCTTATATGAAGGAATGATGAACGGCGTGTAAACAAAAAAATAATATTTGGTAAAAATATGTTATTGACTATAGTTGTGGTGAAGAGTGAGGAGGGAATGGCATGTTTGCTTTGTAACATTTTGCAAAAGTAGTGAATGTTTTTTAAGAAGTGGTCTTGCCAATTTCATGTGAAACTTGGTATTATTACTAGGTATTAAATTTTTATTGGAATAATATTTTTACAGGAATTTCGATTTATTATAAAGAAATATAAATTGGAATGTTTAAAAAATTTATCGTAAGATGGAAATAGTAAATATTTCTATTAGTTAATGAAATATATTTTCTAATAGAGTACATCGTATTTTTACAGTCAATCTAGTTTTCGTGACGAGAATCTGTAAAAACGGGACAAACAAGAGTATGGGAGTGGATTTTACATGTTTAAAATTCAAGAAGTTCGTGAATTAATTAAATTAATTGATAGCTCTAATATTGATGAATTTGAATACAAAAAAGACGGTACAACAATCAAAATGAAAAAGCGTGGTAATGAAGTTGTTGCTGTGCAAGCACCTGCAGCAAAACAAGCTATGCAACCAGTAGCGCCTGTTGAAGTTGAAACGACAGTAGCAGCAGCGCAAGCAGAAGTGCCAAAACAAGAAGAGAAGAAGGTTGTTCAAAATGAAAACCTACATAAAATCACATCACCGATGGTAGGTACATTCTATTCTTCTTCTTCGCCTGATACACCTCCATATGTAAGTGTTGGGGATAGAGTATCGAAAGATTCTATCGTATGTATTGTCGAGGCTATGAAGTTATTTAACGAAATTGATGCTGATGTAGAGGGCGAAATTGTTGAAATTCTTGTTAATAACGGACAGCTTGTTGAATATGGACAACCGCTATTTCTTGTAAAAGCGTAATAAGGGAGTCTTTGTGATGATAAAAAAAGTATTAATAGCCAATCGTGGGGAAATTGCTGTACGAATTATTCGTGCTTGTAAAGAAATGGATATTGAAACAGTTGCAATTTATTCAGAAGCAGATAAAGAGTCACTTCACGTACAGATTGCAGACGAGGCGTATTGTGTAGGACCAACGATTTCGAAAGAAAGCTATTTAAATTTGACAAACATTATTAGCGTTGCGAAGTTAACAGGCTGCGATGCTATTCATCCGGGATACGGATTTTTAGCAGAGAATGCAGATTTCGCAGAGTTATGCCGTGAATGTAACTTGATTTTTATCGGTCCAAGTCCAGAAGCTATTTCAAAGATGGGCACAAAAGACGTTGCTCGTGATACAATGAAAGAAGCAGGGGTTCCGATTGTACCAGGTTCACAAGGGATTATTAAAAATACCGAAGAAGCGATTGAGCTTGCTAATCAAATTGGATATCCAGTTATTATTAAAGCGACTGCAGGTGGCGGTGGAAAAGGTATTCGTGTTGCACGCCATGAAGAAGAGCTTATAAAAGGAATTCAAATTACACAGCAAGAAGCTAGTACCGCTTTTGGGAACCCTGGTGTATACTTAGAAAAGTACGTTGAAGATTTCCGCCATGTTGAGATTCAAATAATGGCAGATACACACGGAAATGCCATTCATTTAGGAGAGCGTGATTGTACAATTCAGCGCCGTTTGCAAAAACTATTAGAAGAAAGTCCATCACCTGCACTTGATGAAGAGATTCGCAAGCAGATGGGTGAAGCGGCAGTTAAAGCGGCGGTAGCGGTTGATTATACAGGTGCTGGTACGGTTGAGTTTATTTATGAATATAAAACGAAAACCTTTTACTTCATGGAGATGAATACGAGAATTCAGGTTGAGCATCCGGTTACTGAAATGGTAACAGGAATGGACTTAATTAAAGAACAAATTCTTGTTGCTTCAGGAGAAAAGTTATCGTTACAGCAAGAAGAAGTACAATTTAATGGTTGGGCAATTGAATGTCGAATTAATGCGGAAAACCCTGCCAAAAAATTTATGCCATCTCCAGGTAAAGTAGAAATGTACTTACCACCAGGAGGATTTGGTATTCGCGTCGATTCAGCTGTATATCCGGGATATTCAATCCCACCTTTCTATGATTCGATGGTTGCTAAATTAATTGTTCACGGAAAAACACGTGAAGAGGCAATTGCAAAAATGAAGCGCGCACTTAGTGAATTTGTCATTGAAGGCGTACATACAACAATCCCGTTCCATTTGCAATTGCTAGATCATCCTGATTTTGTAAAAGGTGAGTTTAATACGAAATTTTTGGAAGAGCATGAACTTGTGACGCAGTGATACATTAAAGGAGGTTTTTTTCATGGCTGAACATATGTTAGATATGGGTCAAGATACAACTCTTGGTAAAGTAGAAATTGCACCAGAAGTAATTGAAGTAATTGCAGGTATTGCAGCTGCTGAAGTAGAAGGTGTAGCGGCAATGCGCGGTAATTTTGCTACAGATGTTGTTGAGAAGTTAGGTAAGAAAAATCATGGTAAAGGTGTAAAGGTTGAATTAGCAAACGAAGATATTATCGTTGACCTTTATGTTGTAATGTATTTTGGTGTAGCAATTCCAGTTGTTGCACAAAAGATTCAAGACAATATTCGCCAAGCACTCTTTACAATGACAGGACTTGAGCCAAAAGAAGTGAATGTTCACATCGTTGGCGTAACATTCGAAACACAAAAAACAGAAATCGAACCAGTGTAAGAATGAAAAGGTGCCTAGTAACATAGGCATCTTTTTTATCGTTTCATTTCTTCACAAATTACAACCCTCTAATTATTATACTATTTCAAAAAATAAGAAATAAACAAGAAAATGTGTCGTTTTTCCAAAAAACGTACATTGTGATAAGATATGGAACTTGAAGTTAATCTTTTTATTATTTTTCAGCCTTGTAACCCGTGTGTGAAACGATAAATTGTGTTATTATCATTGTATTATAAGGTTGGAAAATCAATGAAAACTGTAAGAGTAAGTGAATTGACGGCTTATAAATTATAATAATATAACAAAGTATAAGGAAAGACTTGAAGCATAAAGGAGAGTTACAATGAAACGTAGGACGGCTAGAGAAAGAGCAATGCAAGCATTATACCAAATGGATATTACAGGTGAATTAGAACCGAAAGTAGCAGTGGAAAACACGCTAGATGAAGGCGAAGAAACAAATGAGTTTCTAGAGTCACTTGTAGTAGGTTTTGTAGAAAATAAAGAAGCAATCGATGAAGCGATTCGTCAAAATTTAAAAAAGTGGAAGCTTGAGCGTATTAGTATTGTTGATCGCAGTATTTTACGTGTAGCTGTGTATGAAATGAAATACATGGAAGAAATTCCACACAACGTAACAATTAACGAAGCAATTGAAATTGCTAAAACATTTGGGGATGAGGAATCTCGTCGTTTTATTAACGGCGTTTTATCTAATATAAAAGATACACTGTAAATTCTTTAAGGGGGAATCTTAAAATGGTAGCAGTAATCATCAAAGGAAATGAAGTTGCGGAGAAAAAACGAGCACAATTAACAGAAGAAGTTGTGAAGTTGAAAGAGCAAGGTATTGTACCAGGATTAGCAGTTATTTTAGTTGGAGAAGATCCAGCATCTCGTTCTTATGTGAAAGGAAAAGAAAAAGGCTGTGAACAAGTAGGGATTTACTCAGAGCTAATTGAACTTCCTGAAACAATTACTGAGGAACGTTTGCTTGCTGAAATCGATCGCTTAAATGGCGATGACCGTATTAATGGCATATTAGTGCAATTACCTTTACCAAAACATATTGAAGAAAAAGCTATCATTGAAAGAATTTCACCAGAAAAGGATGTAGACGGATTTCACCCAATCAGCGTGGGACGTATGATGACGGGACAAGATACATTCCTTCCATGTACACCGCATGGTATTGTAGAATTAGTAAAAGAAACAAATCTTGATATTTCTGGAAAACATGTAGTAGTAATTGGAAGAAGTAATATTGTCGGTAAACCAGTGGGGCAATTGTTTTTAAATGAAAATGCCACTGTCACATATTGTCATTCTAAGACGCAAAATATGAAAGAGTTATCGAAGTTAGCTGATATTTTAATCGTAGCTGTTGGACGACCTAAAATGATAACAGCGGATTATATTAAAGAAGGGGCGGTTGTAATTGACGTTGGTGTTAACCGTTTAGAAACAGGAAAACTTTGTGGTGATGTTGACTTTGACAACGTGTTAGATGTTGCGGGTTACATTACACCTGTGCCAAAGGGTGTTGGTCCAATGACAATCACAATGCTTCTTCATAATACTGTTGAATCTGCCAAACGTGCAGGTGTCGTTTGTAAATAATTTGAGTCGGCTATGAGGAGAGAGAAATGGAGAAGCAATATTTAACCGTTACAGCGTTAACACGCTATATAAAAACAAAAATAGAATATGATCCGCATTTGCAGTCTGTTTGGTTAAAAGGTGAAATTTCCAACTTTAAAAATCATAGCCGTGGCCACATGTATTTTACATTGAAAGATGAAAATGCAAGAATCGCAGCGGTTATGTTTGCGGGCCATAATCGTAATATTAAATTCAAACCTGAAAATGGGATGAAGGTACTCGTGAAAGGAAAAATCTCTGTTTACGAGGCGAGTGGTTCTTATCAAATTTATATTCAAGACATGCAGCCTGACGGAGTCGGAAATTTACATTTAGCGTACGAACAGTTAAAAGTTCGTTTAGAAGAGGAAGGACTTTTTTCTCAAGTTTATAAAAAAGCGATTCCTCCTTACGCTAAAACAATAGGTGTGATTACGTCGCCAACAGGAGCAGCGATTCGTGATATTATAACAACGATTAAACGTCGTTATCCAATTGGGAATGTTATTGTATTTCCGGTACTTGTACAAGGGGAGTCAGCGGCTCCCTCGATTGTACAAGCGATTCGTACAGCGAATGAAATGGGAGAGATAGATGTACTAATCGTTGGTCGTGGTGGAGGTTCTATTGAGGAATTATGGGCTTTCAATGAGGAAATGGTTGCAAGAGCAATCTTTAAGAGTGAAATTCCTATTATTTCGGCAGTAGGCCATGAAACAGATTTTACAATTGCAGATTTTGTTGCAGATTTACGCGCGCCAACACCGACCGCAGCAGCTGAGTTGGCAGCACCTAACATTATAGAGTTACAAGAAAAGGTATTACAAAGAACTCTGAGATTGCAAAGAGCAATGAGAGAGTTAGTACATAAAAAAGAAGAAAAACTACAAGTGTTGCAAAAATCGTATGCGTTCCGTTATCCAAGACAAGTATATGAGCAAAAGGAAGAGCAATTAGATAGAGCGCTAGAACAGCTTGTTTTAGCGAAAGAGCGCTATATTGATAAAAAGGTGAATCAGTTAAAGCAACTTTCATTTTATTTAGAGAAGCACCACCCATCTCAAAAAATTATACAAACGAAGGTAGCTGTGGAAACGTTGCAAAAGCAATTACAACGTGAAATGCAAACGTTACTTCAAACGAAAGAATTTGCCTTTGTAAGAGCTGCTCAAAAACTTGAAGCGTTAAGTCCGCTTAAAGTAATGATGAGAGGGTACGGGCTTGTATATGATGAAGAGAAGCAAGTGTTAAAAAGTGTGAAAGATGTAAGCCTTGGAGATGCTGTTTCAGTTCAATTACAAGATGGAATACTAGATTGTAGCGTATCAGGCATAGAGGAGCGTGAATTGAATAATGGAAAATAAATTAAGCTTTGAAGAGGCAATTTCGCAACTTGAGCATCTTGTTTCTAAGCTAGAACAAGGTGACGTACCTTTAGAAGAAGCGATTTCTTATTTTAAAGAAGGTATGGAATTATCTAAGCTTTGTGATGAGAAGTTGAAGAATGTACAAGAACAAATGGCAGTTATTCTTGGGGAAGATGGAGAGCTTGAACCGTTTACTGCTTTAGGAGATGAAGCATAGTGACGATTGCTTTTGATACTTTTTTGAAAGAAAGTAAAACTTTCGTAGAAGAAAAACTTGTAAGCTATGCAAATGGATTACAATGTCCAAATGTACTTCGTGAAGCGATGGCATATTCTTTGGAAGCGGGTGGAAAACGTCTCCGCCCGTTACTTTTGTTTGCAACATTACAAGCGTTTGGGAAAGAAAGAAATCTTGGAGTAGGTGCAGCTTGTGCTCTTGAAATGATTCATACATATTCGTTAGTTCATGATGATTTACCTTGTATGGATGATGATGATTTAAGAAGAGGAAAGCCCACAAATCACAAAGTATTTGGTGAAGCGATGGCAGTTTTAGCAGGAGATGGCTTATTGACATACGCTTTTCAAGTTATTATGGCATATGAGCAAAAAGAAATTTCTGCTGAAAAAAAAGTAAGACTTGTACTTGAACTCGCAAAAGCAGCAGGACCAGAAGGAATGGTTGGCGGACAAGTGGCAGATATGGAAGCGGAAGGGAAACGCCTTACGATTGATGAATTGGAGTACATCCATAAACATAAGACCGGAAAACTACTTGAATTTGCTGTACTTGCGGGTGCGATACTTTCTGATGCGACAGAAGAGCAAGAAGAAAAGTTGCTTACGTTTGCCAAATATATCGGTCTAGCTTTCCAAATTCGAGATGATATTTTAGATGTCGAAGGAACTGAAGAAGAGATTGGAAAACCGATTGGTAGTGATCTTTCTAATGAAAAGAGCACATATACGACGTTGTTTACTGTAGATAGAGCAAAGGATATTTTAGAAGAAACAATTGCAGAAGCAAAAGGTGCGATTAGCTCCTTGCAATTACAAGATGAATATTTACTATCTATTTGCGATTTGATTGCAAAACGTAATAACTAATATAACAGCGTTTTCATTTGTTGAGTCATTCATCATTTTATGATATAAATGTAGGAAAAGGTTTTTCTTTTCTTGTTATTGGCAAAAATATATGTAGATTACATTGCCGTTATCACTTCGTGTTAGCGGCTATTTTTTTCATCGCCTAAAGAAATATGGTTTATAATAGGATTAAGGCGCAATAGACTGGTTAATAGCGGGACAAGACGAAAAATAGAAAAGAGAATTTCTTGTTTTGTGTAAATGTTTTTTATAATATTTGACATGTTGACAGATTATGAAATGAAAGTGAGTGATCCATGTGGATCTAACGCAAATTCAAAACCCTAGTTTTTTGAAAGATATGTCTATCAGTGAACTAGAGGGATTGAGTGAGGATATTCGTAAGTTTTTAATTGAAGAGCTCTCTCAAACAGGTGGACATATTGCACCTAATTTAGGTGTAGTAGAACTCACAATTGCTCTGCACAAATTATTTGATAGCCCGCAAGATAAATTTTTATGGGATGTAGGACATCAATCCTATGTACATAAAATTTTAACTGGACGCGCGAAAGAGTTTGGCACATTAAGGCAATATCAAGGTCTATGTGGTTTCCCGAAACGTTGTGAGAGTGAGCACGATGTATGGGAAACTGGTCATAGCTCGACTTCGTTATCGGCTGCAATGGGAATGGCTCTGGCACGTGATTTAAAGAAAACGAAAGAATATGTTATACCAATTATTGGAGATGGTGCTTTAACAGGCGGAATGGCTTTGGAGGCATTGAACCATATTGGACATGAAAAAACAGACATGATTGTTATTTTGAATGATAATGAAATGTCAATTGCACCAAACGTTGGTGCGCTTCATAATGTGCTCGGTCGTTTACGTACCGCAGGAAAATATCACTGGGTAAAAGATGAATTAGAGTATATATTAAAGAAAATTCCAGCAGTTGGCGGGAAAGTGGCTGCGACAGCAGAGAAAATAAAAGATAGTCTTAAATATTTACTAGTATCTGGTGTCTTTTTCGAAGAGTTAGGCTTTACATATTTAGGTCCAGTCGATGGGCATGATTATGAAAAGTTATTCGAAACGTTGCAATATGCAAAGAAAACAAAAGGCCCAGTACTTGTTCACGTTATTACGAAAAAAGGAAAAGGTTATAAACCGGCTGAGAGTGACGTTATTGGAACTTGGCATGGAACAGGACCTTATAAAATTGAATCAGGTGACTTCGTTAAGCCGAAAGAAGTTGCACCAGCATGGAGTGCTGTCGTTAGTGAAACAGTACTTAAGCTAGCGAGAGCAGATGAGCGTATCGTAGCAATTACACCTGCAATGCCTGTTGGATCAAAACTTGAGAAATTCCAAAAAGAATTCCCAGATCGTATGATTGATGTAGGTATTGCAGAACAGCATGCTACAACAATGGCAGCAGGTATGGCAACGCAAGGAATGAAGCCATTCTTAGCGATTTATTCAACATTTTTACAAAGAGCATATGACCAAGTTGTTCATGATATATGCCGCCAAAATTTAAATGTTTTCATCGGAATAGATCGTTCGGGATTAGTAGGAGCAGATGGTGAAACGCATCAAGGCGTATTTGATATCTCATTCTTACGTCACTTGCCGAATATGGTGCTTATGATGCCGAAAGATGAAAATGAAGGTCAACATTTAGTTTATACGGCGATGCAATATGAAGATGGACCAATCGCATTGCGTTATGCGCGCGGTAATGGACTTGGTGTTCATATGGATGAAGAATTAAAGGCGATTCCAATCGGTACGTGGGAGACGTTAAAAGAGGGTACACAAGCAGCTATTTTAACGTTTGGTACGACAATACCAATGGCAATGGAAGCAGCTGAGCGTCTTGAAAAAGCTGGGGTTTCAGTGAAAGTAGTGAATGCTCGCTTTATTAAACCAATGGATGAAGCATATTTACATGATCTTCTAGGAAAGAATATACCGATTTTAACGATTGAAGAAGCTTGTTTAATCGGTGGTTTTGGAACAGGAGTAGTTGAATTTGCATCTGAAAATGGTTACCATAGTGCATTGGTTGAACGAATGGGTATTCCAGACCGCTTCATAGAGCACGGAAGTGTAACGAAATTATTAGAAGAAATTGGTTTAACGACAGATGCTGTTGTAGACCGTATTCATACAATGATTCCATCAAAACAAAAAAGGGCGTAACAAATGAGCGTAAAAAAAGAAAGAGTAGATGTACTATTAGTAGAGCGAGGACTTATAGAAACGCGTGAGAAAGCAAAGCGCGCCATTATGGCCGGACTCGTATATGCGAATGAGATGAGACTTGATAAGCCAGGAGAGAAAATCTCGCAAGATACTGAGATTACGGTGAAGGGACAAGTTATGCCGTATGTAAGTCGTGGTGGTTATAAACTTGAAAAGGCATTAGAGACATTTCATCTTGATTTACAAGATAAAGTTATGATAGATATTGGTTCATCAACTGGTGGCTTTACAGATTGCGCGCTTCAAAATGGAGCGAAATTATCTTATGCATTAGATGTAGGATACAATCAACTAGCGTGGAAATTACGTCAAGATGAGCGTGTTGTTGTAATGGAACGAACAAACTTCCGTTACGTGACACCAGCAGACTTAGAACGTGGTTTACCTCAATTTGCAAGTATTGATGTTTCATTTATATCATTAAAGCTTATACTGCCAGTTTTAAAAACAATGCTTATGCCTAACGGAGATGTAGCAGCGTTAATTAAACCGCAGTTTGAAGCTGGAAGAGAGCAAGTTGGGAAAAAAGGTATCGTTCGTGATAGAAAAGTACATGAAGCTGTTGTAGAAATGATTGTCGAGTTTGCTTTAAAAGAAGGCTATGATGTGGAAGGTTTAACATTCTCACCAATTACGGGTGGGGATGGTAATATTGAATTTTTAATTCATCTGAAATGGCATGGTGAACGTGAGAATGGCGAAAATCATTCTCCGATTTCTATAGAGCAAGTTGTTACAGAAGCGCATGAAGTTCTAAAACAAAAAGGGAAAGGGGAATAACATATGTTGTTCCTCTTTTTGCTGTAATTGTATAATGATTGTAAAAACAATTGTGTACAAGAAACGAATTATAAGTTAACATAAATAAGTGAAGTATACCAATGTTTAAACTATGGTAAGAGATAGTGTGAGGTGCAAATGTATGAATAAAGGTCAGCGCCATATTAAAATCAGGGAAATTATTGCAAACAAAGAAATTGAAACACAAGATGAATTAGTTGATATTTTACGTAATGAGGGATTTAATGTAACGCAAGCAACAGTATCGCGCGATATTAAAGAACTGCACTTAGTGAAGGTGCCATTACATGATGGGCGCTATAAATATAGCTTGCCAGCAGATCAACGATTTAACCCGTTACAAAAATTAAAACGAAATCTAGTGGATTCATTTGTAAAATTAGACACGGCAGGACATATGCTTGTGCTAAAAACATTGCCTGGTAACGCTCATTCACTTGGAGCACTTATTGATCATTTAGAGTGGGATGAGATCATCGGAACCATCTGTGGTGATGATACTTGCTTAATTATTTGCCGTACACCTGACGATACAGGTGTTGTCTCTGATCGTTTCTTAAATATGTTGTAACAAAAAATCTTGTTTGCTTTCCATCGTAAAGTGGAAAGTGAACAAGATATTTTTATTGGTTAAAAATATGAATTTTCAATTGTAATATAATATTTTGTTTGCATAAAGTTAGAAAATAGATGGATTGACCCGTAAAACAAATGTTTGGTACAATGAAGCGGGTTAGAAGAGTATATACATACAAATATATAGCATGATTATTTGAATGAAGAACTGAGAAAATCCTTTAGTAAGGGATTATTTTATAACGAGGTGAATGGGGCATTGTTATCGGAATTATCGATTAGAAACTTTGCTATTATTGAAGCATTAAATATTTCTTTTCAAAAAGGTTTAACGGTTTTAAGCGGTGAAACAGGGGCCGGAAAATCGATTATTATTGATGCAATTAGTTTACTTGTAGGTGGCCGTGGGTCAGCAGAATTTGTTCGATATGGAACAGAGAAGGCTGAGATTGAAGGGCTATTTTATGTTGAAGATGAGAAGCATCCATGTATTGAAAAGGCAGAAGAGTTAGATATAGAAATAGAAGATGGCATGATTATTTTAAAGCGTGATATTGCTGCGAACGGGAAGAGTGTATGTCGTGTAAATGGGAAGCTTGTTACACTTAGCATATTAAAAGAAATTGGGAAAACACTTGTTGATATTCATGGACAGCACGAAACGCAAGATTTAATGAATGAAGAACGACATCTGTTTATGCTTGATCACTTTGATGGGGATCGAATCGTTAAACAATTAGACATATATCAAAACGTATACGCTGACTATGAAAAATTAAAAAAACAATTGAAATCGTTAAGTGAAAATGAGCAACAAATGGCACATCGCTTAGATTTAATTCAATTTCAGCATGAAGAAATTCGCAAGGCGGATTTAAAGATGGATGAAGAAAATGAATTAACTGAGGAACGATTGCAAATTTCTAATTTTGAAAAGATTTATAAAGCGTTAGGTGATGCATATCGTTCGTTAAGTGCCGACGGACAAGGGTTAGATAATGTAAGAAGTGCAATGGGGCAAATGGAAAGTATTACACATTTAGATGAAGTGTATCAGGAGAATCATGATTCAATTGCAAATAGCTATTACTTATTAGAAGAGGTTGCCTATCAACTGAGAGAAAAGCTCGATATGATGGAATATGATCCAAATCGTTTAGATGAAATCGAAACACGTTTGAATGAAATTCGTATGCTAAAGAGAAAATATGGAAATACTGTAGAAGAGATTTTAGCGTATGCTGATAAAATTGAACAGGAAATTTTTACGATTGAAAATAAAGACGTTCATATTGAAACGACGAAGAAACAGTTGAAGGAATTAGAAAGTGTTATTCTGAAAGAAGCAACGTTGTTAAGTAATATGCGTCATGAGCTTGCAGAACACCTTACAAATGCAATTCATCAGGAATTAAAAGAATTATATATGGAAAAAACGAAATTTGAAGTGAGAATTATGAAGAGAGAAGGAAATGTAGAAGAGCCCCTTGTGGAAGGTGCGCCGGTAAGACTTACGGCGGATGGTTACGATCATGTGGAATTTTATATTTCAACGAACCCAGGAGAGCCGCTAAAACCACTTTCAAAGGTTGCATCTGGCGGAGAGTTATCTCGTATCATTTTAGCTTTAAAAAGCATTTTTTCTAAGCATCAAGGGGTTGCATCTGTTATTTTTGATGAAGTGGATACGGGTGTAAGTGGCCGGGTCGCACAGGCTATTGCGGAAAAAATTTATCGAGTATCAGTAAACTCGCAAGTACTTTGTATTACGCACTTACCTCAAGTAGCTTCAATGGCAGATTCACATTTATTTATTCGAAAACAAGTAGCGAATGATCGGACAATTACATCGGTTACTGTTTTAACTATGGAGGATAAAGTAACAGAAATAGCTCGAATGATTTCTGGTGTGGAAATCACAGATTTAACGACAGAGCATGCGAAAGAATTACTTACGCAAGCGCATCATTTTAAACAGACAGCAGAGGCTATCCAGTAATGGATAGCTTTTTTTCTCAAATGACGATTTCTTAATTCTTCCGGTTATAAATAAAGCACTGCAAGGAGAGATTAAAAAGTGAAGCCAAGAGGCTGAATGTGGGGTAGGAGCGAGGAGAGTGAACAAGTTGAAATTAGAAAAATTTCGAAAAATAATAGGTCTTTGTCTCCTTGTTTCTTTAGTTTTTATTGGATGTTTTAAACCGCTTCGAACGTTTATTTCATCACCGAAACAACTTGTTGTTTTTGAAGGACAACAATCAGAAATATCATCATTACCAGTTTTCAAAGCTTCATCCACAAATCGTCATGTATTTACAGTGAGTTCGAATGAACAAAAACAAGGACTTATGGTAAATTCTCATCAAAATGGTGAAGCTGATATGGTATTTCAGCTTGCTGGTTTTCCAGTAAAAAAAGTAAATGTGAAGGTGTTAAAAGATTTTAAAGTGATTCCAGGTGGACAATCAATTGGTGTGAAATTAAATACAAAAGGTGTACTTGTTGTAGGCCATCATTTAATTCAAACTGAAAAAGGTAAAATATCTCCTGGTGAAACAGCAGGTGTACAAATTGGAGATATGATTACTGAAATTAATGGTAAAACAATTGAAAGAATGAGTGATGTAGCACCGTTTATTCATAATAGTGGAGAAACAGGTGAACCGCTTAATCTTGTATTGTTAAGAGATGGAAAATATATTCGTACGAAGCTAACTCCACAAAAAGACAACGGTGAATCGTCTTATCGAATTGGCTTGTATATCCGTGATTCGGCAGCTGGAATTGGAACGATGACATTTGTTCATCCAGATTCTATGAAATATGGGGCACTTGGTCATGTTATTTCTGATAATGATACGAAAAAGCCGATTCAAGTCGAAGATGGACAAATTATGCGCTCGACAGTTACATCAATTGAAAGAGGTAGTCATGGGAATCCAGGGGAGAAATTAGCAAGATTCTCACCAGACCGTGAAGTGATTGGCAATATTACAATTAATAGTCCATATGGTATTTTTGGAAAATTAAATACGAATATGAAAAACGGTATAATGGATAAAGCAATGCCTATCGCATTATCTCATCAAGTAAAAGAAGGACCGGCAAAAATATTAACAGTTATTGATCAAGATAAAGTAGAAGCGTTTGATATTGAAGTCGTTAGTACAGTGCAGCAAAAATTCCCAGCCACAAAGGGTATGGTAATAAAAGTAACAGATAAACGTCTATTAGCGAAAACGGGCGGTATCGTACAAGGAATGAGCGGAAGTCCAATTGTACAAAATGGAAAAGTAATTGGTGCTGTTACACATGTATTTGTAAATGATCCAACATCAGGATATGGTGTTCATATTGAATGGATGTTACATCAAGCTGGAATTAATATTTATGATCAAGAGAAAAAAGCGAGCTAATATATATTATTAGCTCGCTTTTTCTGTTGAAAAATTCGTTGAAATTTTGTAAAAGCTCCGCAAGAGGTGTTTTTTGTTGTAAAATAAAAGGAAAGGGTTGAACGTTTCGTTGTATTTCTATGATGGAATGTGTTGCGAAAGGGAATAAATGAACGATAAACATATTTTTTTGTGATTTTATCGGAAAGTAAGAAACTTTAAAAGGGAATTTTCACACAATTGTCGAACAATTCATGTAGCCTAGAAGGATACACATGTCGGAGAATCGATTCGGTAAGGGAGGAAAAGCTGTGGAGAAAATTAAAGTATGTCTTGTGGATGATAATAAAGAACTAGTATCAATGTTAGAGAGCTATGTAGCCGCTCAAGATGATATGGAAGTAATCGGTACTGCTTATAATGGTCAAGAGTGTTTAAACTTATTAACAGATAAGCAACCTGATGTACTCGTTTTAGACATTATTATGCCACACTTAGATGGTTTAGCTGTATTGGAGAAAATGCGACATATTGAAAGGTTAAAACAGCCTAGCGTAATTATGTTGACAGCATTTGGCCAAGAAGATGTGACGAAAAAAGCAGTTGACTTAGGTGCCTCATATTTCATATTAAAACCATTTGATATGGAGAATTTAACGAGTCATATTCGTCAAGTGAGTGGTAAAGCAAACGCTATGATTAAACGTCCACTACCATCATTCCGATCAGCAACAACAGTAGATGGAAAACCGAAAAACTTAGATGCGAGTATTACGAGTATCATTCATGAAATTGGTGTACCCGCTCATATTAAAGGATATATGTATTTACGAGAAGCAATCTCCATGGTATACAACGATATCGAATTATTAGGATCGATTACGAAAGTATTGTATCCAGATATCGCAAAGAAATATAATACAACAGCAAGCCGTGTGGAGCGCGCAATTCGTCACGCGATTGAAGTAGCTTGGAGCCGTGGGAATATTGATTCTATTTCGTCCTTATTCGGTTATACAGTATCCATGTCAAAAGCAAAACCTACGAACTCTGAGTTTATCGCAATGGTTGCGGATAAGCTGAGACTTGAACATAAAGCTAGCTGAGAGTAGAAGTAGCAATGGGTTTTCGTTTTAGTAAAACCGATGTATGCTGGAACGCTATGCTCGATGGTAATTTTAAAGCCAATAAACTTTTTAATGAAAGACCAATGAATGTTATAATTCGTTGGTCTTTTTATTTTGTTGAGAAAAAGAGATTATTTGATAGTGTGGAAAATAAAACCTATTTTCAGTAATATTACATGTAAGTGAGTTTTTTATAAGGCAATAAAATAGATATAGATAGGGAGAAGGGGAATGGAAAATAAAATTTCAACTTGGCTAGGAATAGTAGCAGCTATGGGAGTTCTTGCTATTGCAGTTACATTTGGAATGTTAGAACTTGCAGATAATCCAGTAGATAAAGAAGTGAGCGCTCAAATAGATAAAAAAGAAGACCAAACAATAGTAGGTAGAGAGGTGGATGGGGTCTTTGTTGATGTGTATGTTACTGAAAATTCTACTGAAAGCGAAGTCATTACAGCGATGCATCGCATGACTCATCAAAAAGTGGTGGCAGAACGAAAATGGGGCTCTATCCCAATGATTCAAAGTAATGCTAAAAAATTAAAAGAAATTATAAATAAGAGTAGCTTTACGAAGAAAAATGAACTTTTAGCAATTGCTGATAGATGGGCGAAAAAAGATTTTAGTAAAATTGTAGAAGATCACAATTATTTCTCGGATGCTCAAGAAGATAGCGTTTGTAAAGTAACTAGAGCAATGGATGCGCTAGAAGAGCAACATTATATTTTAACTACATTCGGGGAGGAAAAAGCGAAAGAACTATACGAATCAGGGGATGCTCCGCACGTTCAATAAAAAATAATATAAAGGACTTCTCTAGTTTTTTTATTATCGTGTTTTAAGGACGTAATGGGACTTATAAATAAATGGTCTGCTTTCTTTATGACGTGTAACAAAAAAAGAAAAGATGTGATTCATTATTAAATGATGAAGGAACGGCTAAATCACATCGTAGTACATCTGTTAAAGGATTTTAGTAGGAAAGGCATCCGTGATATAATAGAAAATAATAAAAAGTCCTGCAAAACAGGACTGTATTATTCTTCGTCTTTATTTTGTTTTTCTAATTCAACTAGCTTTTGAATTAAAATGTGCTGCGGCATATGCATGAGTTGTTCAAGTGGAACACCTAGTGCTTTTGATAAGCGGACTGCAGTATCTGGAGAGATTTGTAATGGTCTCATAGAAGTACCTCCTTTTTCGTATAGTATAGCATAAGATTGGGGGAGTGAGGATGACTCTTATATTTGCACATCGTGGTGCGGCTGGAACGTACCCAGAAAATACAATGATTTCATTTGAAGCGGCTGAGTCTTTTAGAGCGGATGGAATTGAACTTGATGTTCAATTAACGAAAGACGGAAAAGTTGTCGTCATTCATGATGAAACGGTGGACCGGACAACAAATGGAAAAGGTGCGGTTCGGAATTATGTATATGAGGACTTATGCAAGTTAGATGCAAGTTATAAATTTGGTGATAAAGTAGGTTTTTGTAAAATACCACTTTTAGAAGAGGTATTAGAATGGCTTGCACAAACGAGTTTGCTACTTAATATTGAACTTAAAAATAATAAAATTCCATACAGAGGTTTAGAGGAAGAAGTTATAACGCTTGTACGGAAATTTAGTCTAGAGGATCGTGTTATATTTTCTTCGTTTAATCACTACAGTATGAAACGGTGCCATATGATGGCTCCTGATATTCAAACAGCAATTTTATATCGCGAAGGTTTGCATAGTCCGTGGGCATACGCGAAAAAAATGGGCGCTACAGCAGTACATCCGAATTATCGTTACCTTCAAGATGCTATTGCCGAACTAACGATGGAAAGTGGTGTAGAGGTTCGCCCTTATACAATTAATGAAGAAACGCTTATGCGTAAATATTTTGATATGAATATATCGGCGATTATTACTGATTACCCTGAAACGGCCAGAACGTTAATGCCAATAAAAAAATGAGACCGCGTGTAACGGTCTCATTTTTTTATTTATAAATAGTGGGGCATTCCTATCTTCTAAAGCGAGCTTGTACTTTATTTCGTTTACGGTCTCGGTGCAAGACGAAGCCACCGAAGATATAAAACCCGAGCCCGAAGCAGAGAGCGCCGATTAAAAATTGTAACCACAGTATAGAGATTGGTGGAAATAGAATCCCAAATACAGTATCTCTCATTAACTTTATACCAAACACAGCTAATGAAATAGGGATGAGTGCTAATAGTAGAGCAACGTAACGCTGCATACATAACGCTCCCTTTCAGATTATTTCGTATATTTTAATGATGTTATAAGGAAAGGGGGTTTGTCAAGAGGGTGCTGAACGAGTAAGATAAAGGTGTGAAAAAATTTGCAGAGTTACTTCGAGAGGAAGTGGGATATATGAAACAAAAAGTATTAATTGTTGGTGCAGGTGAAGGCGGGAGCGCACTGCTGAATCTGTTACAAAGTTCGAATATATTTCAAATTATAGGGATTATTGATATAAATCCGTTGGCAAAAGGACTACAAATTGCTAAGGAATACGGGATTGCAATTGGAGAAAGTGTAACTCCATTTCTTTCTATGCATATCGATGTAATATTTGATATGACAGGTGAAGATGATGTGCATAAGGTTTTATTGGAAAAAAAGAAAAAAGACACTCTTCTTATACCAGGTGATATCGCAAAAATTGTTACAGGATTAGCGCATGAGAAGGAAGGGCTGATTGGGCGATTAGAGGAACAAACGCAACAAGGAGAATTAATTTTAAATTCTACACATGACGGCATGATCGTAATTGATCGAGAGGGACAAGTTCGTCTTTTTAATAAAAGTGCAGAGCGTATTATCGGATATAAAAAAGAAGAGGCGATAGGAAAATATATTTTAGAAGTCATTCCAACTAGTAAATTACTTCGCATTATACGTACGAAACAAATAGAAGTAAATTATGAACTAACATTAGAGAATGGAAAGAAAATTATTACAACGCGTATACCGATATTAAAAGAGGGCGGAGAGGTACAAGGGGCATTTGCAATTTTTAAAGATATAACAGAAGTTGTAGATTTAGCGGAAGAAGTTACAGATTTAAAGGAGATTCAAACACTATTAGAGGCAATTATTAACTCATCTGAAGAAGCAATTTCGGTTGTGGATGAAAAAGGAAGAGGATTAGTCATTAACCCGGCATATACGAAATTAACGGGTTTAACAGAAGAAGATATTATTGGGAAGCCTGCTACAACTGATATTGTAGAAGGCGAAAGTATGCATATGAAAGTACTTCGAACGCGTCGTGCGGTGCGCGGAATACATATGAAGATTGGGCAAAAAAAGCGCGATGTAATTGTAAACGTGGCACCAGTCATTGTGGATGGAATATTGAAAGGAAGCGTCGGCGTTATCCGTGACGTGTCGGAAATTCAAAAGTTAACAAATGAATTGAATAGAGCAAGGCAAATTATTCGCACATTAGAAGCGAAATATTCATTTGATGATATTGTCGGGAATTCAGATGAAACAACGGCAGCTATCGAACAGGCGAAGCTAGGAGCAAATACACCAGCAACAGTACTGTTACGCGGTGAATCTGGGACTGGTAAAGAATTGTTTGCACATGCAATCCATAATGGAAGTAATCGAAAATACAATAAGTTTGTCCGTGTAAACTGTGCGGCCATTTCGGAGACGTTGTTAGAAAGTGAATTATTTGGTTATGAGGAAGGGGCGTTTTCTGGAGCGAAAAGAGGCGGGAAACGTGGGTTCTTTGAGGAAGCAAATAACGGTAGTATTTTTTTAGATGAAATAGGGGAGTTATCTGCAAATACACAAGCGAAACTCCTTCGTGTACTGCAGGAAAAAGAAATTGTAAAAGTTGGTGGAACGAAAGCGATACCTATTAATGTTCGAGTAATTGCAGCGACGCATGTGAATTTAGAAAAGGCTATTCTAGAAGGGAAGTTTAGGGAGGATTTATATTATCGATTAAATAAAATCCCAATTCAAATTCCATCTCTTCGTCAACGTAAAGGAGATATACCGACAATTGCGGACAGATTGATTCAAAAAATTAATCAAGATTACGGTCGTAATGTAGAAGGGCTCACTGATTCAGCCATTTTATATTTACAATCATACGAATGGCCAGGGAATGTGAGGGAACTTGAAAATATTCTGGGAAGAGCTATTATCTTTATGAATTATAACGAGACCTATATTGATGTACACCATTTACCGCCATTACATAACGAAGAGCAGGTGGAGTCAAAGCAATCTCATTTATTACCTGAATTAGAAGAAAAGCCACTTGAACATTTAGTGACAGAGTTTGAAGGGAATATTATTCATGAATATTTGGAGAGATTTGATGGGAATAAAACGCAAACTGCAAAAGCGTTAGGAATTTCCGTTCGAAATTTATATTACAAGCTAGAAAAGTATGACCATGCAAAAAATAGCGTGCAATAAATTGCGTACCGTGCAATTTATTGCATGGTATACAAAAAGTGACAAAATAAGACAGAATCTTTTGTTATTTTCCAAAGTATTGATTTTACTGCATTTTGAATGCGTTTTCATTATTGGTAAGACCACTTTTAAAAGTTGGCACGGTATTTGCTTTATAAATAGACGAGGGACGACGGAAAGGGTTGATTACAAAATATGAAGTTAGAATACTTAATTGATCAAGCAGCAGGGCAGCCTAAAAAAACTGTAGCTGTAGCAGTAGCTGAAGATCATGAAGTAATTGAAGCTGTAGCGAAAGCAATTAAATTACAGTTAGCTCAATTTCGTCTATATGGAAATCAAGAAAAAATAATGGGGATGCTACAAGAACATGGTTTACAAACTTCAGAACATGTTGAAGTGATTGCAGCAATGTCTAGTGCAGAGGCTGCAGAACTTTCTGTTAAAGCTGTGAGAAATGGTGAAGCAGACGTGCTTATGAAGGGGAACATCCCAACAGCGAATATTTTGAAGGCTGTGTTAAACAAAGAGTGGGGCCTACGTAAAGGTAGCGTACTTTCACATGTAGCAGCATTTGAAGTTCCAAATTACGATCGTCTTATTTTCGTTACAGATGCAGCGATGAACATCGCACCTGATGTAACACAAAAAGCTGCTATTATACAAAATACTGTAGAAGTTGCCCGGGCAATAGGAATCGACTTGCCAAAAGTGGCACCAATTGCAGCAGTAGAAGTTGTGAATCCAGCGATGCAGGCGACAATTGATGCAGCGATGTTAACACAAATGAATCGCCGCGGACAAATTAAAGATTGTATCGTTGATGGACCACTTGCTTTAGATAATGCAGTATCACAAATTGCAGCAGAGCATAAAGGCATAGTAAGTGATGTAGCAGGTAAGGCAGATATTTTACTCGTCCCAACGATTGAAGCTGGAAATGTGCTATATAAATCACTCGTATACTTTGCGGATGCAAAAGTAGGAGCAATGATTGCGGGCGCAAAAGCACCGATTGTTTTAACATCTCGTGCTGATTCAGCAGAAACAAAAGTATATTCATTAGCATTGGCAGTTGCGACTGCTTCAAAATAAACCAAAAAGGGTAAAACATTAGGGGGAAACGACAATGACATTAGAAATCTTCGAATACTTAGAAAAATATGATTATGAGCAAGTAGTATTTTGTCAAGATAAAGAATCTGGTTTAAAAGCAATTATTGCAATTCATGATACAACACTTGGACCGGCTCTTGGTGGAACAAGAATGTGGACATATGATTCTGAAGAAGCGGCGATTGAAGATGCATTGCGTCTTGCAAAAGGGATGACATACAAAAACGCAGCAGCTGGTTTAAACTTAGGTGGTGCGAAAACAGTAATTATCGGTGATCCTCGTAAAGATAAGAGCGAAGCAATGTTCCGTGCACTAGGACGTTATATCCAAGGACTAAACGGACGTTACATTACAGCTGAAGATGTTGGTACAACAGTAGATGATATGGATATTATCCATGAAGAAACTGACTTTGTAACAGGTATCTCACCATCATTCGGTTCTTCTGGTAACCCATCTCCGGTAACTGCATACGGTGTTTACCGTGGTATGAAAGCAGCTGCAAAAGAAGCTTTCGGTACTGACAATTTAGAAGGAAAAGTAATTGCTGTTCAAGGCGTTGGTAACGTAGCATATCACCTATGCAAACATTTACACGCTGAAGGAGCAAAATTAATCGTTACAGATATTAATAAAGAAGCTGTACAACGTGCTGTAGAAGAATTCGGTGCATCAGCAGTTGAACCAAATGAAATTTACGGTGTTGAATGCGATATTTACGCACCATGTGCACTAGGCGCAACAGTTAATGATGAAACTATTCCACAACTTAAAGCAAAAGTAATCGCAGGTTCTGCAAATAACCAATTAAAAGAAGATCGTCATGGTGACATCATTCATGAAATGGGTATTGTATACGCACCAGATTATGTAATTAATGCAGGTGGCGTAATTAACGTAGCAGACGAATTATATGGATACAATAGAGAACGTGCACTAAAACGTGTTGAGTCTATTTATGACACGATTGCAAAAGTAATCGAAATTTCAAAACGCGATGGCATAGCAACTTATGTAGCGGCAGATCGTCTAGCTGAAGAGCGCATTGCAAGCTTGAAGAATTCTCGTAGCACTTACTTACGCAACGGTCACGATATTATTAGCCGTCGCTAATCATTCATATATAACTTTTACAAAAGGTGTGGTTACCTCTTATGAGGTTTCCACTTCCTTTTGAATTTATTAGTGGAGGTAGCAACATTGTCTGTAAATCGAATTCTTGTTATTAACCCAGGTAGTACATCCACAAAAATTGGTGTTTTTGATAATGAAAGACCCGTTCTAGAAGAAACGATTCGTCATGACGTAGAACAGATTGGAAAATATAAGAGAATTATCGACCAATATGAGTTTCGAAAAGAAACGATTTTAGAAGTTCTACATTCTCATGGTATTAACATTTCAAAATTAAACGCTGTTTGTGGGCGTGGTGGATTACTTCGTCCAATCGAAGGCGGTACGTATACAGTAAACGATGCGATGTTAGAAGATTTGAAAAATGGCTTTAGCGGTCATCACGCTTCAAACCTTGGAGGCATTTTAGCATATGAAATTGCTTCTGGATTAAACATTCCTGCATTCATTGTAGATCCTGTCGTTGTAGATGAGATGGAGCCGGTTGCTCGTATAAGTGGCATTGCTGGTATGGAACGCAAAAGTATCTTCCATGCATTAAATCAAAAAGCAGTTGCTCGTAAAGTAGCTGAACAGTTAAATCACAAATACGAGGATTTAAATTTATTAGTTACACATATGGGTGGCGGTATTACAGTTGGTGCTCATAAAAAAGGAAGAGTAATCGATGTGAATAACGGTTTAAACGGAGAAGGACCATTTAGTCCAGAGCGCGCTGGTACAGTACCAGTAGGGCAACTAGTAGAAATGTGTTTCTCTGGTGAGTATTACCGTGATGAAATGATTAAAAAACTTGTCGGACAAGGTGGACTTGTAAGTTTAATCGGTACAAATGATGCGATTAAAGTAGAGCAAATGGTTGAAAAAGGTGATCCTGAAGCAACTCTTATTTATAAAGCAATGGCATATCAAGTTGCAAAAGAGATTGGCGGAGCTAGCGCTGTACTTCACGGGAAAATCGATGCAATCGTATTAACTGGTGGACTGGCATACAGTAAAATTCTTGTCGATGAAATAAAAGAGCGAGTGGACTGGATTGCAGATGTTATCGTACATCCAGGCGAAGATGAGTTAGAAGCGTTAGCAGAAGGAGCACTTCGTGTATTACGTGAAGAAGAAGCTCCAAAAGAATACGTTGTACGTGAAAAAGAAACGGTAGCTAGGGGTTGAGATAATGGCAAAAGAATATGATTTAGTCATCGTTGGCGGCGGTACTGGTGGATATGTTGCTGCAATTCGTGCATCACAACTAGGGTTAAAAACTGCACTAGTCGAAAAAGAAAATCTTGGTGGTACTTGTTTACACAAAGGATGTATTCCTAGTAAAGCTCTTTTACGTAGTGCGGAAGTATATGCAACTGCTAAAAAAAGCGAAGAGTTCGGAGTTATTGCAAGCAATGTAGAACTAAACTTTGCGAAAGTACAAGAGCGTAAAGAGAAGATAGTAACGCAGCTTCATAAAGGCGTTCAACATTTAATGAAACAAGGTAAAATTGATGTGTTTGAAGGTATTGGCCGTATTCTTGGCCCATCTATTTTCTCTCCGATGCCAGGGACAATTTCAGTTGAACTTGCAAGTGGAGAAGAGAATGAAATGTTAATTCCAAAAAATGTACTTATTGCAACAGGTTCTCGTCCAAATTCATTACCAGGTTTAGAATTAGACGGAGAGTACGTAATGTCTTCAGATCATGCTCTAAAAATGGAAACGCTTCCTAGTTCGATTATTATCGTTGGTGGCGGTGTAATCGGTATTGAGTGGGCATCTATGCTTGCTGACTTCGGTGTAGAAGTTACAGTATTAGAGTATGCGAAAACGATATTACCACTAGAAGATCAAGACGTTTCAAAAGAAATGCAACGTCTATTCAAGAAAAAAGGTATTAAAGTGGTAACTGGTGCAAAAGTATTACCAGAAACATTGGTAAAAGATAATGGAGTAACAATCCAAGCTGAACACAACGGTGAAAATAAAGAATTTAAAGCAGAAAAAATGCTTGTATCTGTAGGAAGACAAGCGAATACGCAAAATATTGGCTTAGAGAATACAGATATCGTTGTGGAAAAAGGATACATTCAAACAAATGAGTTTTATCAAACGAAAGAATCGCATATTTACGCAATTGGAGATGTAATCGGTGGCCTGCAACTCGCTCACGTTGCTTCTCACGAAGGAATTGCTGCAGTAGAACATATTGCAGGGAAAGAAGTTACACCAATCGATTACTCTATGGTATCAAAATGCGTATATAGCAGTCCGGAAGTTGCTTCTGTCGGTTTAACAGAACAAGAAGCGAAAGAAAAAGGCTATAAGTTAAAAGTAGGTAAGTTCTCATTCCGCGCAATCGGAAAAGCACTTGTATACGGAGAATCAGATGGTTTCGTAAAACTTGTAGTTGATGAAGAGACAAATGACATTCTTGGTGTTCATATGATTGGACCGCATGTAACAGATATGATTTCTGAAGCGGGTCTTGCAAGAGTACTTGATGCAACACCTTGGGAAGTAGCACATACAATTCATCCGCATCCATCATTATCTGAGGCGATTGGTGAAGCAGCACTTGCTGTAGATGGAAGAGCGTTACACGCATAAAAATGTGGATTTAGGAGGTTATGAAAAATGGCAGAAGTAAAAGAAAAGCGCCATGAAGAGCTTGGCTTAAGTGATGAGCAAGTATTAGAAATGTTCCGTACGATGTTACTTGCACGTAAAATCGACGAACGTATGTGGTTATTAAACCGTGCTGGTAAAATTCCATTCGTAATTTCTTGTCAAGGACAAGAGGCTGCACAAGTTGGAGCGGCGTTCGCTCTTGATAGAGAGAAAGATTATGCATTACCATACTACCGTGATATGGGTGTTGTACTAGCATTTGGTATGACAGCTAAAGAGCTTATGTTGTCTGCTTTCGCGAAAGCTGGAGATCCAAACTCTGGTGGTCGTCAAATGCCTGGTCACTTCGGTCAAAAGAAAAATCGTATTGTTACAGGTTCATCTCCAGTAACAACGCAAGTACCACATGCAGTTGGTATTGCATTAGCTGGAAAAATGGAGAAGAAAGATTTAGTAACGTTCGTTACATTTGGAGAAGGTTCTTCAAACCAAGGTGACTTCCATGAAGGGGCAAACTTTGCTGGTGTACACAAACTACCTGTTATTTTTATGTGTGAAAATAACAAATATGCAATCTCTATTCCAGTTGAAAAACAATTAGCATGTAAAAACGTATCAGATCGTGCGATTGGTTACGGTATGCCTGGATATACAATAGACGGAAACGATCCGCTTGCAGTATATAAAGCTGTAAAAGAAGCAGCAGATCGCGGTCGTCGTGGTGAAGGCCCAACTTTAATTGAAACAGTATCATATCGTTTAACAGCACATTCTAGTGACGATGATGATCGTGTTTATCGTGATAAAGAAGAAGTAGAAGAAGCAAAGAAAAAAGATTCAATTATAACATTCGCGGCTTATTTAAAAGAAGCTGGTGTATTAACTGAGGAATCGGAAAAACAAATGTTAGACGAAATTATGCATATCGTAAATGAAGCAACAGAATATGCAGAAAATGCTCCGTATGCAGCACCTGAAGATGCATTGAAGCACGTATACGCAGAATAGGGGGGAACGTTTCATGGCTGTAATGTCTTATATTGATGCTATTACATTAGCAATGCGCGAAGAAATGGAACGCGATGAGAAAGTATTCGTTTTAGGAGAAGATGTTGGTAAAAAAGGTGGCGTGTTTAAAGCGACACACGGTTTGTATGATCAATTTGGTGAAGATCGTGCGCTTGATGCACCGCTTGCAGAATCTGCAATTGCTGGGGTAGCAATTGGTGCGGCAATGTATGGTATGCGTCCAATCGCTGAAATGCAGTTTGCTGATTTCATCATGCCAGCAGTAAACCAAATTGTTTCTGAGGCAGCAAAAATTCGTTATCGTTCTAATAATGATTGGACTTGTCCAGTTACAATTCGTGCACCATTTGGCGGGGGTGTTCACGGTGCATTGTATCATTCACAATCTGTAGAAGCGATGTTTGCAAACCAACCAGGTTTAAAAATCGTTATCCCTTCTACACCATATGATGCAAAAGGCTTATTAAAAGCAGCCATTCGTGATGAAGATCCAGTATTATTCTTCGAACATAAACGTGCATATCGTTTAATTAAAGGTGAAGTGCCGGAGGATGACTACGTATTACCAATCGGAAAAGCAGATGTAAAACGTGAAGGTGATGATATTACAGTTATCACGTACGGATTATGTGTTCATTTTGCTCTTCAAGCGGCTGAAAAGTTAGCACAAGATGGCATCTCTGCACACATTCTTGATTTACGTACTGTATATCCATTAGATAAAGAAGCAATCATTGAAGCAGCTTCTAAAACAGGTAAAGTTCTTCTTGTAACAGAAGACAATAAAGAAGGAAGCATTATGAGTGAAGTGGCAGCAATTATTGCTGAAAACTGTCTATTTGATTTAGATGCGCCAATCGCACGTCTTGCAGGTCCAGACGTTCCAGCAATGCCATATGCACCAACAATGGAAAAATTCTTTATGGTAAATCCAGATAAAGTTGAAAAAGCAATGCGTGAACTTGCGGAATTTTAATCGGGGGGACTATACATGGCTGTAGAAAATATTACAATGCCTCAGCTCGGGGAGAGCGTTACAGAGGGCACAATTAGTAAATGGCTCGTTAATGTTGGCGATCACGTAAACAAGTATGATCCGCTTGCAGAAGTAATGACTGATAAAGTAAATGCTGAAGTACCATCTTCTTTCACGGGGATTGTAAAAGAGTTAATCGCTGGTGAAGGTGATACGTTAGCTGTAGGTGAAGTAGTTTGTGTGATTCAAGTAGAAGGCGCAGATGAAGTAGCAGCAACAGCTGTTGAAGAAAAAACGAAAGAAGAACCAAAGGCAGAAGTAGCTACGTCTGAAAAAGCACCGAAAGTAAAACAACCAACTGATGGAAAACCACGTTTTTCACCAGCTGTGTTAAAACTTGCGGGTGAGCATAACGTTGATTTAGATCTAGTAGAAGGTACGGGAGCAAACGGCCGTATCACTCGTAAAGATATTTTAAAGCTAGTGGAATCTGGAAATATTCCGCAAGCAGGTGCAGCGAAGAAAGAGGAAGCTGTAGCGGCAGTAGTAGAAGCTCGCCCAGAAGCACCAAAAGCAGCACCAGTAGCGCAAAAAGTAGAAGCTGCGAAACCAGTTTCTGTACCTACAATGCCTGGAGATATCGAAATTCCAGTAACAGGTGTGCGTAAAGCAATCGCAGCAAACATGTTACGTAGTAAACATGAAGCACCACATGCTTGGATGATGATTGAAGTAGATGTGACAAACCTTGTGTCATACCGTAACTCAATTAAAGGTGACTTTAAGAAGCGTGAAGGCTTTAACTTAACGTTCTTTGCTTTCTTCGTAAAAGCAGTAGCACAAGCGTTAAAAGAGTATCCTCAAATTAATTCAATGTGGGCTGGCGATAAAATTGTTCAGAAGAAAGATATTAACCTTTCTATCGCTGTTGCAACAGAGGAAGAACTATTTGTACCAGTAATTAAGCAAGCGGACGAGAAAACAATTAAAGGTATCGCTCGTGAAATTACAGAACTTGCAGGAAAAGTACGTACGAAATCGTTAAAAGCAGACGAAATGCAAGGTGGAACATTTACAATTAATAACACAGGATCATTCGGTTCTGTTCAATCTATGGGTATTATTAATTACCCACAAGCGGCTATTTTACAAGTTGAATCAATTGTAAAGCGCCCAGTAATTATGGATAATGGTATGTTCGGTGCTCGTGACATGGTTAACTTATGTTTATCACTTGATCACCGAGTACTTGATGGTTTAATTTGTGGTAAGTTCTTAGGCCGTGTTAAAGAAATTTTAGAAAACATGTCAGAAAATAATACATCTGTATATTAATAAAAAGCTCGCTTATGCGAGCTTTTTATTATCTTATTTCTTCATCTACATCCTACTATTATGTATAAATATCTTTCCCAGTAATCTTACAATAAACGATTATGTATTAGGAATTTACGAAAATACATTGCTGATATATGGTATATGGATATAAAATAAGAAAAGAATAATTTTTTTGGCAAATCTTACTGATGAAACTGTAGTATAATATATTGTATTGTATGAAAAAGAGAGTTATTCTATATAAGTGTTTTATAGATAATGTGTAATCAGTCGTCAAAACATGAAGAATGTTGACTCCTGGTTTTTTATTTTTGCCGTAACAATGTTTCAGGAGGATGTCATGAAAAGAAGTACCGAGTTTCTAAAAAGTTTAGATGTAAAATTAATTTTAATTTTGTGTGCACTATGTGTGACGAGTATAGCTGCTATATATAGCAGTCAGCAAACGGGACAGTATGGAGCTGCAAACTTTGCTATGAAACAAGGTGTTAACTACATAATTGGGGTTGTATTGTTACTTCTTGTTGCAAGCATTGATTTAGATCAGTTACAAAAATTATCTTGGCCGCTTTATATTGCTGGGTTTGCTTCACTTATTCTTTTGAAAGTATTACCACCATCAGGTTTTACACCTGAAAAATTAGGTGCAAAAAGATGGTTTGTTTTCCCAGTATTTGGACAAATTCAGCCGTCTGAGTTTTTCAAAATTGCATTGCTACTTGTAGTAGCGAGTATAGCAGTAAAACATAATGCACAGTATATGGCAAGGACATTCCAAACAGATTTAAAGCTAGTAGGTAAAATTATGCTAGTGTCACTTCCACCTATGGCGGTTGTATATAGTCAACCTGATACAGGTATGGTGTTCTTATATGCTGCTGCTATTGCATGTATTTTATTTATGTCAGGTATTCAAAAGAAATTGATAGCATTATGTACAGTTATTCCGTTGACCATATTATCTGCTTTAATATTTATTTTCTTTAAGTATCAAGATTTTTTCTATAATAATTTAGTTACTTTACTAAAACCTCACCAACAGTCGCGTATTGTAGGTTGGTTAAATCCATTTGAAAATGCAGATCAAGGTTATCAAACGCAACAATCGATTTTAGCTGTAGGTAGTGGAGGAATGGAAGGTAAAGGGTTTGGGGGAGGAAGCGTCTATATCCCAGAGAAGCATACTGACTTTATTTTCGCTACAATTGCCGAAGAAGGTGGATTTATCGTAGCAGCCTTAGTTGTCTTCTTGTTCCTATTACTACTATATCGAACAATTATTATTGGTTATTCCGCTGATAATTTATTTGGTACATTATTATGCGCTGGATCGATCGGTATATTAACAGTTCAAATATTCCAAAACATCGGTATGATCGTTGGATTAATGCCTGTAAAAGGTATTGCATTACCTTTCTTATCGTATGGGGGAAGTTCCTTATTCTCGAATATGATTATGATGGGGCTCATACTATCGGTACGGAAAACGTATAAAAAATATATGTTTTCAGTTAAGTAAAAAAAGCTGGTTCGTTTTTAAACGAACCAGCTTTTTTACATATATGCTCATAAACGTTGCAAACTAAAACAGGTTAGCAGTTTGAGACGGGTAAGGAGTGCAAAGTGATGCATATGCATATTTTTGAAGGAGCACGGCATCTTTCTAGTAGTGAATGGGTTATTCGGGCTATTATAGCATACATATTTTTAATATTAGTTGCGAAAGCGATGGGACAAAGGTCTATCGCACAACTTCGTTTTTTAGATGTTGTATTAGTGTTATTGCTTGGTGGGAATATTTCTAACGCATTGTCTGATGAAAAAGTAGGGTTACTGGGCTCGATGATTACAACGTTCATACTCGTTGTACTTCATATTATAAGCTCAGTTTTAATGCTGAAATGGGATAGATGGAGACGTTTTTTAGAGCCAGCACCTATCATTCTTATACATAATGGTTCCATTGATTTTAGCAATTTGAAAAAGGCGAGAATTACCGTGGAATATTTGTTTTCGGAACTTCGTATGCGAAATGTGAGCGATATTCAAACGATTAAATTAGCATTATGGGAAGCAAACGGTGTCGTTTCTATATTTCGGTATCCAGAATATGAAGCAGTTTCGCGGCTTGATCTTAAAGTGGCGGGAAAAAAATCTCCAGTTTCTTTTGTATTAGTAAAGGATGGGAGGATACAGAAAGATGTTCTTGCATTATTAGGAAAAACAGAAGCTTGGGCGAGAGAATTTCTAGAGGAGAGTACAGAAGTGGAATCTATTATGTTAGCTACAGTAGATGAATCACATAAAATAAATATTTTGTTAAAAAAATGAAAAATATACGCATTTTGTCGTTTCGAACATATGATACAATAGTGTGGACAACGAAAAAGGAGGCGATACGGTGGGATATGTAGAAGAATTACGAAAAATAGTTGGTCATCGCCCTTTAATTTTAGTTGGTGCTGTTGTACTCATTATAAATGAAAATGGATATGTTTTATTGCAGCAGCGGACAGAGCCGTACGGAAAATGGGGGCTACCTGGCGGGCTAATGGAGCTTAGTGAATCACCAGAAGAAACAGCTTATCGTGAAGTATATGAAGAGACAGGAATAAAAGTGAAGAACTTGCGACTAATCAATGTATTTTCTGGAGCGAACTACTTTACAAAATTAGCAAACGGTGATGAATTTCAATCTGTAACAACCGCCTATTATACAGATGAATACGAAGGGGATTTTGTTATGAATAAAGAAGAAGCAGTTCAGCTTAAATTCTTTTCAGTAACAGAACTACCTGACTATATTGTAGGATCGCATAAAAAAATGATTGCTGAATATATGAAGATTATGGAAAAAAAGATATAATCATAGTGAAAGAAATACAAAAACACAGTTCTGGTTGGTAGTCCAGACGCATGATTTCATGTCAGTAACCTTCCCCTCCGGGATGTCCTGTATTTCTAATCTTTTAAAGGAGGGGCTGTCAATGGATTTGACAGTATATCACGATGGCCAATTTTTTGTTGGAATCATTACATGTAAAGAACAAGGGAAATTGTATGGGGCGAGGTATATTTTTGGGGCGGAACCGTCAGATGAAGAAGTGCTTATGTTTGTGAATGGTTCACTTTTAGAGCATTTTCAGCACTTTGCAAAATGTGGTGTAGAAGTTAAAGAAAAACAGCGTCCTAAAAACATAAAGCGTATCATACGACAAGCAGCAAAAGAAATAAATATTAAACGTTTTACTAAGGCGCAAGAGGCGATTAGTTTATCTTATGAATTGCATAAACAAGAAAAGAAAGTGCAGTCTAAAGAGAAGCGAGAAGCTGAAAAAGAAAGAAGACGTTTAATGAAAGTACAAAAAACAAAGCAAAAACATCGTGGTCATTAAAGAAAAGGTGTTAGAGCAAGAGCTCTAACACCTTTTCTATACTTAAATACAAGTAAACTTACTTGTATTTCATAAACATTAACTGGTAAGATACAAATAGGTAGTTTTAGAGGAGGGAAAAGAGTGATTAATTTTAACTTTTTTATGAATGATGTTGTCCGCCAAGCGCGTGAAGAGATTGTCTCTGCTGGATATACAGAATTGACGACGCCAGAAGCGGTAGAAGAAGCGTTTAAAAGAAATGGAACAACACTTGTAATGGTAAACTCTGTATGTGGTTGTGCAGGTGGTATTGCTCGTCCTGCTGCTGCGCATTCCGTACATTATGATAAACGTCCTAACCACCTTGTAACGGTGTTTGCAGGTCAAGATAAAGAAGCGACAGCAAGAGCGCGTGAATATTTCGAAGGGTACCCACCTTCTTCTCCATCATTTGCTTTATTAAAAGATGGAAAAATTGTAACGATGGTAGAGCGTCATGAAATTGAAGGTCATGAACCGATGCAAGTTATTGCGAAACTACAATCATATTTTGAAGAGAATTGTGAAGAACTATAAAAAATAAGAGAAAAGGCGGCACGTCCACAATCAAGTGGATGTGCCGCCTTTTTTATTTATTATTAAAATTTATGGAATATGCATAGTTGTGTTATTTTATGCATCGTTTTATACATAAAAAATAGCATTTATATTGTTTTGTTATTTATTTTTATTTTATATATTGCATAAAAATAAAAGTGCTGATACAATACAAACATCGAATAAATATTCTATTAAACTTTTAAATATACATCATTAGGGGGAAGAAAGATGAAGAAGTTAGTATCAATATCGTTTGCACTTATTTTAATTGTAAGTATATTCAGCGCTTGTAGTAATGGGGAATCGAAAGAAACAAAAGGAAATAAAAAAGTACTCGTAATGGGAACTTCAGCAGATTATAAACCTTATGAATATGTAGATGCGTCAAAGAGCGATGAAATTATCGGCTTTGATGTTGATGTTGCTAAATATATCGGAAAAGAACTTGGGTATGAAGTGAAAGTGAAAGATATGGATTTTGGTGGTTTATTAGCATCTCTTAGTTCAGGAAAAGTTGATTTCGTAATGGCAGGCATGACGCCAACTGCAGAGCGTAAAAATAATGTTGATTTTACAGATATTTATTTTGTTGCGAAAAATATGATCGTTTCTAAAAAGGATTCTAACATTAAATCTGTAGAGGATTTAAAAGGGAAAAAAGTAGGAGTACAAACAGGGTCTATTCAAGAAGAGAAAGCAGCAGAATTTAAAAAACAAGTAGATTTCCAGGTTGAGGGACGTGACCGTATACCAGAAATCGTACAAGAAATTAAAGCTGGTCGTTTTGACGCTGCAATTATAGAAGACACAGTTGCTAAAAATTATTTAGAGAAAATGAAAGATTTACAAGGAGTTGAAATTAAAGAAGCGCCAGAAGAAGTTGGAGCAGCAATTGCCCTTCCGAAAAACAGTGATAAAACAGCTGAATTTAATAAAGTAATTAAAAAAATGCAAGAAAATGGAGAAATGGATAAATTAGTGAAGAAATGGTTTGGCAGCGGAAAATAAGCTGCCTTTCACTTTTCTGTGAGGGGAATGAAAAGAATGAACTTAGATTTTTCGGCGATTACGCCTTCGATACCATATATACTAAAAGGTTTAGAAGTTACTTTGAAAATTGTAGCAGTATCAGCTTTAGCAGGATTTATTTTAGGAACGCTATTAGCACTTTGTAAAATTGCTAGAATACGAGCATTAAATATAGCAGCAGATTTTTATACATCAATTTTTCGTGGTACACCCCTTGTATTGCAATTAATGATTATTTATTTCGGTGTCCCGCAAATAATTGGTTATGAAATACCAGCATTCTTAGCTGCTGTACTTGCATTTAGCTTGAATTCAGGTGCATACATGTCAGAAGTAATTCGTGCTGGTATTCAAGCGGTGGATAAAGGACAAACAGAAGCAGCAATGGCTTTAGGGGTACCATACGGAAAAATGATGAGAAATATTATTTTCCCTCAAGCATTAAAAAATATATTACCAGCGCTTGTGAACGAATTTGCGACACTTACGAAAGAATCGGCTGTAGTAACAGTAATAGGCGCGACTGATTTAATGCGTCGTGCTTACATCGTAGGCGGTGAGACATTTAAATATCTTGAACCATTACTTTTTGTTGGACTGATTTATTATATGTTAGTCATTATTCTTACATTAGTCGGGAAGGCAATTGAAGGGAGAATGAAGAAAAGTGATTAAAATTGAAAACCTTCATAAATCATTTGGTAAAAACGAAGTATTAAAAGGAATTACAACAACGATTGAAAAAGGGGAAGTAGTTGCAATTATAGGACCTTCTGGATCAGGAAAATCAACATTTTTACGTTGTATGAATATGTTAGAAGCACCAACGGATGGTCACATTTGGATTGGAACGGAAGAAGTAACGAATCCGAAAACGAATGTTATGCATGTTCGTGAAAATGTCGGTATGGTATTTCAACATTTTCACTTATTTCCTCATATGACTGTATTAGAAAATATTACGTATGCTCCTACCAATGTAAAAGGGGTAACGAAGCAAGAAGCTGAAAAGAAAGCTGAGAAACTTTTAGAAAAGGTTGGACTAGTAGATAAAAAAGATACGTATCCAAATCGTCTTTCGGGAGGACAAAAGCAACGTGTAGCAATTGCAAGAGCGTTAGCAATGGAACCCGAAGTTATGTTATTTGATGAACCGACATCGGCGCTAGATCCAGAGATGGTGAAAGAAGTGTTAGAAGTTATGAAATCGTTAGTTACGACAGGAATGACGATGGCTATCGTTACACATGAAATGGGCTTTGCAAAAGAAGTGGCAGATCGTGTTCTTTTCTTAGACGGAGGAAAGCTTGTAGAAGATAGTGCGCCAGCAGAATTTTTTGCAGCACCGAAAAGTGAACGTGCGCAACAATTTTTACAAAAAATATTGTAATATGAAAAGGTTATGTGAATAATAAGTAGAAAAGGATGACATTGTGTCATCCTTTTTTTATACTAGCTGTAAATACGTTTATACATATAGGAGTAATGATATGTTTAAAATTGGATACCGTACAGTAAAAACAGCAATAGGGACAGGCGCGGCAGTTTTTATTGCTCAGTTATTAGGGTTGGAATTTTATAGTTCAGCAGGTATTTTAGTTATTTTATGTGTACAAAATACGAAGCGCAAATCGCTTCAAGTGTCGTTACATCGTTTTCTAGCTTGTGTATTATCAATGGTATTCGCGTTTTGTATTTTTGAAACGATCGGCTATACACCACTTGCAATTAGCATATTGTTACTTACATTTATTCCGACTGCAGTAATGCTTAAAATTCAAGAAGGCATTGTCACGAGTTCAGTTATTGTTATGCATCTATATTCATTGAAGCAAATTACATGGCTTATAGTTGGAAATGAAATTGCTATATTAACGATAGGGATTAGCGTGGCGTTATTAGTAAATATGTATATGCCGAGTAGTGAAAATAAGCTAAAAGAGTATCAGGATAAAATAGAGAGCAATTTTAAAACGATTTTGTTTGAAATGGTTGTGTATTTACGAAATCGAGAAAGTAGTTGGAGTGGGGCAGAACTCATTGAAACCGAGAATATGTTAAATGAAGCAAGAGATTTATCGTTTAAAAAACTTGAGAATGCATTTATGCGAGAAGATGATTATTACTATCGTTATTTTAATATGCGTATGCAACAATTCGAAATTTTAGAGCGAATGATACCACTAGCAGCTTCTTTATCATGGACATATGAACAAGCTGATATGATTGCAGATGTTGTTGAAAACATTGGTAATGCTATTAGCCCTGAGAGTACTGGCGTTATTTCCTTAAGGCAGCTTCAAGAAATGAGGGGATTATTTAGAGACATGCCATTACCAGCTACACGCGAAGAATTTGAGATACGTGCGAAACTTGTTCAACTTGTGTATGAAATGGAACAATATTTACTCATTAAAAGTCGCTTTAAGGGAAAGGATAATATAAAAGAACTTATATAGAAGGTAGGAATTATCTATGCCGTATCTTCTCTCTATCATATTATGTCTTTCTTTATCGCCGATTTGGCCTCTTGGGGATAATCCACGTGCCGGAGATCCTTTTATTATTGTAAATAAAGCAACGAATAAATTAGCTTACATTGACGATGGAAAGATTCAAAAGGTTTTTCCAGTAGCGACAGGGAAAACGAATGAATTAACTCCAGAAGGAACTTTTGATGTTGTAATGAAAGCGAAGGATCCGTATTATATTGCGAAGGATATTCCAGGTGGGTCGCCAAAAAATCCACTTGGGTCAAGGTGGATTGGATTTAATGCAAGAGGAACTGATGGAAGTAAATATGGAATACATGGAACAAACCAACCGAGTTCAATTGGAAAGTATATTTCACAAGGTTGTATAAGAATGAAGAAAAACGATGTGGAATATTTGTTTGATCGCATTCCAATTGGAACGAAAGTATGGATTGTGAAATCGAAAAAATCATTTCAGCAATTGGCAAAAGAAAAAGGAGCCGTTGCATATGAAAAAGCCAACGAAAAGGTTGGCTTTTTCTATTATAATAAGTTGTCTTGACATGTGTACATAACCGTGCGTTAATGAGAATATAGAAAGATAAAATTAGATAAAGGGGTTGCTCATATGTACTTGAATCCAAAACTTTCGTATATGCAGTTTTTTATGGGATTTCTATTTGTTATTACATTCATATTGGCAACTTTTAATATATGTTCTTATCTTGTAGCGATTGTATGTATGGCATTACTTAATCTAACTTTTGTTATTGGAGCATTTCAGCAGAAACAATATACAAGTTTTGTAATAGCACTTGTAATGTCATTTTCCTTTAGTATTGTAGCGATTGTGTTTTATATAAAATAAACCATCTCGATGTCGAGATGGTTTATTTTGTCATGTGTAAAAAGTAAAAAAAGGACGAACACATCGCCCTTTTTACCAAAACATACTCGCGCCAGCAAGTAATGTTGTTACAAGCATAGAAATCAGCATCACATAAACCATAACTTTTTGAGCTTTTTTATGCATCGTTATACCTCCTTGCAAATCAGTACAATTTCATTGTAACGAGAAATGAAATTATGGACAAGGGGAGAGTGAGGACAAAATTCGGGAGGGGATTGCAAAATATAACAGGAAATTTGAGTGTGTATAGAGAATATAGTAAAAGGGTATATTGTTAATTTTTAGTTGGGCAAGCTGAAGAATGGAGATACGATGATGAAAATATACGAAACAGATCGTTTATACTTAAGGGAAATTGATGAGTCGTATGCTGAAACAGTTCTTCAATATTACGACAGAAATCGTGAATTTTTAAAAGCTTGGGAAGAGTATAGACCGGATGATTTTTTTACGCTAGATTATCAAAAGAAAAAGTTGCAAAAGGATAGAAAAGAGTTCGAAGAAGGGAAAATCATCAGACTATGGATTTTTAAAAAGGGTGATGATACGAAAATAATTGGGTGTATTTCATTTAATTTAATCGTTCGTGGCATTTATCAATCTTGTGTACTCAGTTATAAATTAGATAAAGCAGAGTTAAACAAAGGGTATACGACAGAAGCGCTTAGAAAAGCAATTCAAGTTGCTTTTGGGGAATTTCAGTTACATCGTATAGAAGCTCCGATTATGCCTCGTAATTTAGCATCTATACAAGTAGTAACGAAGATAGGTTTTCAATATGAAGGCGTGTCTAGGAAGATGTTAATGGTAAATGGCGTGTGGGAAGATCATATGCGCTGGGTATTGTTAAATGAGTAATAGAAAGCAGATGGTTATCTAGACATGTAAACCATCTGTTTTTTGTCTTGTATTTCGAAACTTTTGCGAAATTCTGTTATAATTAATAGTGTTACATACATAATGGTAGTGCAGGAGGCGCAGTCTTATGATTAATCAAGAACGTTTAGTAAATGAATTTATGGAATTAGTACAAGTAGATTCTGAAACGAAATTTGAAGCAGAAATCTGCAAAGTATTAACGAAGAAATTTACAGATTTAGGTGTAGAAGTATTTGAAGATGACACAATGGCTGTAACTGGTCATGGTGCAGGTAACTTAATTTGTACTTTACCAGCAACAAAAGATGGTGTTGATACAATTTACTTTACTTCTCATATGGATACAGTAGTTCCTGGTAATGGAATTAAGCCTTCTATTAAAGATGGATATATCGTATCAGATGGTACAACAATTTTAGGTGCGGATGATAAAGCTGGATTAGCATCAATGTTCGAAGCAATCCGTGTTTTAAAAGAGAAAAATATCCCTCATGGTAAAATAGAATTTATTATTACAGTCGGAGAAGAATCAGGTCTTGTTGGTGCAAAAGCATTAGACCGTGAGCGTATTACAGCGAAATATGGCTACGCATTAGATAGCGATGGAAAAGTTGGTGAAATCGTTGTTGCAGCTCCAACACAAGCGAAAGTGAACGCAATTATTCGCGGGAAAACAGCTCACGCTGGTGTAGCGCCGGAGAAAGGTGTATCTGCAATTACTATCGCAGCGAAAGCAATTGCGAAGATGCCACTTGGTCGCATTGACTCTGAAACGACTGCAAATATTGGACGTTTTGAAGGTGGTACACAAACGAATATCGTTTGCGATCATGTACAAATCTTTGCAGAAGCTCGTTCTTTAATTAATGAGAAAATGGAAGCACAAGTTGCGAAAATGAAAGAAGCATTTGAAACAACTGCAAAAGAAATGGGCGGTCATGCAGACGTTGAAGTAAACGTTATGTACCCAGGATTTAAATTTGCTGATGGCGATCACGTTGTAGAAGTTGCAAAACGTGCAGCTGAAAAAATTGGTCGTACACCTTCTCTTCATCAAAGTGGTGGCGGAAGTGATGCAAACGTAATTGCAGGACATGGTATCCCAACAGTTAACTTAGCGGTTGGTTATGAAGAAATTCATACAACAAACGAGAAGATTCCTGTTGAAGAATTAGCAAAAACAGCAGAATTAGTTGTTGCAATTATTGAAGAAGTAGCGAAGTAATGGAATAGAAAAAGCGTGTAAATCAATTATGATTTACACGCTTTTTATTTTGATTCGATTGCTTTGACAAGACGTATAAGCGAATATAAGAAAAACTATGGAAGTATATACGTTGTTGCTACATGTACTAGACGAGGGAATAACCTTAACGTATTCATATTGAAAATCGGAAGTAGTAAATAATTAATTGCAATGATTAATATAACTACAAGGAATGTATAGTTGAGTTTATCCCGCTATTTGTCGGACAGTAAGACCCCTACCTCAAAATTCAGCGAAAGTAAAGAAGTTAGGTGGGGGCCCTGCTGCCCGTAAAAGTCCGATTAGTGAGAGTTGATTAAAGTTTCGATTTATATCGATTATAAAAAAGAACAAGTAATTATTATAACTATTGTGCAAAATTTGATATAATAAAAGAACGAACGTTCTGATTAGGGAGTGAGTACTATGCGAGAAATGTATCCGAAAAATGGTCGTGTTATTTTACATGTAGATATGAATTGCTTTTTCGCATCTGTTGAAATTGCTCATGATCCATCATTACAAGGAAAGCCATTAGCGGTTGCTGGAAATGAAAAAGAGAGAAAAGGAATTATTATAACATGTAGTTATGAGGCGAGAGAATACGGAATACGTACGACGATGCCCCTTTGGGAAGCGAAAAGGTTATGCCCGCAATTAGTTGTAAGGCGTCCTAATTTCACATTATATCGCGAAGCTTCATTTCAAATGTTTCAAGTCCTTTCTCGTTTTACAGAAAAGATACAACCAGTCTCAATAGATGAAGGATATTTAGATATTACAGATTGCTACGCACTTGGTTCGCCTCTTGAAATAGCAAAGATGATTCAACAAGCACTATTAACAGAGTTGCAGCTTCCGTGTAGTATCGGAATCGCTCCAAATCTTTTCCTAGCAAAAACAGCTTCTGATATGAAAAAACCTCTCGGTATTACCGTACTTCGAAAACGTGATATTCCAGAAATGATTTGGCCACTTTCAGTTGAAGCAATGCATGGGATTGGAGAAAAAACAGCTGAAAAATTAAATGAAATTCATATACATACAATTGAACAGTTAGCGAAGGGAGACGAGCATATCATTCGCGCTAAAATTGGCAAGCACGGTATTGATTTACAAAAGCGTGCAAAAGGTACGGATGATAGGGAAGTGGATCCGAGTCAAATGGGCCAACATAAAAGTGTCGGTAACTCGATGACTTTTTCAAAGGATATGGATGAAGAGAAAGAATTACTTGATATGTTAGAACGGTTATCAAAATCAGTGAGTAAAAGATTACAAAAGCGAACCCTTGTCAGCTATAATATTCAAATTATGATTAAATACCATGATAGGCGAACAGTAACACGGAGTAAGCAATTGAAAAATGCAATTTGGGAAGAACGCGATATTTTTCAAGCAGCATCCCGTTTATGGAAGCAACATTGGGATGGTGATTCCGTTCGTTTACTAGGTGTTACAGCTACTGAAATAGAGTGGAAGACAGAATCGGTGAAACAATTAGATTTATTTTCATTTGAAGAGGATGCGAAAAAAGAACCACTACTTGCTGTCATTGATCAAATTAACGATAAGTATGGAACACCGATTTTACAACGAGGTAGTCAACTACTACGTAAGCAAGAGAAGTCGTTTCAACAAAAGTTAGAAAATAAGTTTATGTAGAAGGTGTCATGAAGTAGTAAAATCATGACACCTTTCCTAGTTAACTCGCTTCTAAATTTAAAGAAGTCTTCCATCCAGCTCCAGTAACGCCAGATTCTAATAGCATTCTACTTACTATTTTTTCAATTAAGATAGCCGCATTTGTCTTGCAATGTAATGTAGCCTGTATACACACCTTTTGATTAGAATCTACGTCTTCACTATACAACTCTTTTAAACCGATTCCTTCTGTACTTACCATATGCATAAGTAAAAAACGAATATGTGCTTCATTTTCTTCTGAACAAGTAAGGAAAGTAAGTAGTTCGTTTGTTCTGGTGATTCTTCTTTTGATTTTTTATTCATAAAAAGAGCAATTGGGCGAAGAAGTATATTTGCTAGTAACACGCCGGCTGCACCTAATATAGCTGCAACGAGGAAACCGGCGCCTGTAAGAGTACCGACAGCAGCTGCACACCATAAAGTAGCTGCTGTATTTAGCCCTCTAATACTAAAACCATCGCGGATAATAACGCCACCCCCTAAAAATCCAATACCACTAACGACTTGAGCAGCAATGCGGGATGGGCTAGCATCATGATCAAGCATGACGGATAATAAAACAAATATACAGGCACCAAGTGATACGAGAGCATTTGTCCGTAACCCAGCCATTCGGTGTCTCCATTGTCTTTCCATTCCAATGCAAGCTCCTACAATAATTGCTATAACTAACCTGAATACAATGTCGTACCATACCATCATGGTCACCTCCATATATAATATGTGTTATGTTTTTTAGAATGAGCGGGGGATACCCACTCATTCTTATTTTTACAACCAGCTATGAAACTTTTTAATATAAAGCTTTTTCAGGAATTGTGTTAAAAAAGCGTAGCCTAATAGTATTCCTACTAACCAAGGGAAATAGTTAAGTGGCAATGCTTGTAAACCAACGGCTGCACCAAGTGGTGAGAATGGAATATAAATCCCGATTGCCATAATAAGAGCGGTTAATAAAACGACTGGTGTTGATGCAGTACTTTGAATAAATGGAATCTTTTGTGTTCTTATCATGTGAACAATTAAAGTTTGTGTTAACAACCCAACGACAAACCAACCGGACTGGAATAATGATTGCTCGCTCGGTGTATTTGCACCAAATACATTCCACATGACTACGTATGTGATAATATCAAATATAGAACTAATTGGGCCGATACAAATAATGAAGTTTCGTAAGTTTGCAGTATCCCATTTTCGTGGTTTTTCTAGAAACTCTTTATCCATTTTGTCCCATGGAATAGAAAGTTGTGAAATATCATAAAGTAAGTTTTGAATTAAAAGATGAATGGCAAGCATCGGTAAAAAAGGAATGAAAGCACTTGCTACTAACACGCTAAACACATTACCGAAGTTAGAGCTAGCTGTCATCTTAATATATTTTAAAATATTTCCGAATGTAGTACGTCCTTCTAAAATCCCTGCTTCTAATATAGTTAAACTTTTTTCGAGTAGAATAATATCGGAAGCTTCTTTCGCAATATCAGTAGCAGTATCAACAGATATTCCGACATCAGCTTCACGTAATGCTACAGCATCGTTAATGCCGTCTCCCATGTAACCTACAGTGTGTCCATTTCCTTGTAATGCGTGTATAATACGAGATTTTTGCATGGGATTAAGCTTCGCAAATACAGTCGTTTCTTCGGCAAGTCTTGCTAATGCTTTATCTGGTAAAGAATCAATCTCGTAACCGAGGATTGGTTCGCAGATATCTAATCCAACTTCTTTACAAACCTTTCTTGTAACAATTTCGTTATCGCCAGTTAAAATTTTCACTTGTACACCATGTTTCTGTAATGCTTGAATTGCAGCTGCTGCAGATGGTTTCGGTGGATCTAAAAAGCCGATATATCCAGCGAGAATCATATCAGTTTCGTCTTTTACTGTGTACTCTGTATCATTTATTCTTCTATCTTTTTTATAAGCCACAGCAATAACCCGCATACCTTCACTATTTAGTGTCTCACTTATTTTTTTGACATTTGAACGTATTTCCTCGGTGAGTGGAACGATTTTTTCATCCACTTCAGTGTAGTTACAAATTGATAAAATTTCTTCTACGGCACCTTTACAAACCATTGTATGTTCACCTGAAATATCCTTTACGATGACTGACATACGCCGGCGGGCGAAATCGAATGGAATTTCATCTAGCTTTTGAAAAGCTGATGGATTAAATGTATTGTTTTCCTCTGTATGCTTAATAACAGCTTTATCTATTAAATTTTTCAATCCAGTTTGATAGAAACTATTTAAATAGGCAAATTGCAAGACGCGATTGCATTCATTTCCCTTGGGATCTAAGTGACGAACAAGGACAACGTTATCTTCTGTTAAAGTTCCGGTTTTATCTGTACAAAGAATGTTCATAGCACCTAAGTTTTGAATAGAATTTAGCTGTTTTACAATTACTTTTTGTTTAGACATTTTAACGGCACCTTTAGCTAAATTAGCAGTTACAATCATTGGTAACATTTCAGGTGTAAGGCCAACAGCGACGGCAATAGCGAAGAAGAAAGCTTCTTGCCAATCACCTTTTGTGAATCCATTAATGAGAAGAACAATAGGTGCCATAATAAGCATGAATGTAATTAAGAGCCAGCTTACTTTGTTTACACCTTTATCAAAGTTTGTTTCTACACGCTTTCCAATTACCTTATTGGCTAAAGAGCCGAAATACGTATCGGTACTTGTTGAGATGACAACAGCTTTTGCGCTACCACTTACAATATTTGTTCCCATGAAACAAAGGTTTTCCATATCGAGTGGATTGTAATTTTTTTTCATGTTTGTCGGTAAGATATGCTTATTTTCTGTATGGTAGCAGTGTTCGTATTTTTCTACAGGAAGTGCTTCCCCTGTTAAAGAAGATTGATTAACAAATAAATCTTTAGCGGATACAATACGCACATCAGCTGGAATGATATCACCGGCTGAAAGGGAAATGATATCGCCAGGTACAAGTTCCTCAATTGGAATTTCTGTTGTGTAATTTCGATTTAAATTCGTTACATTTTTTGTTTCATGTACAAATCCATTTATTCTAAATACGCTTGCAGTTGTTCGAACCATAGCTTTTAAATTATCGGCAGCTTTTTGAGAACGAAATTCTTGGGAAAACCGAATTGTTGCACTAAGTAGTACCATTGCAGATACGACAATTGTTCCTTGCATATCATCCGTGAAAAAGGAGAGTGCTCCAAGAGCTAATAAAACGAAAATAAATGGATTTTTAAATGCCGACAGAAATTGAATGTACCACGGTGCCATTTTATTATGAGCTATTTCGTTCGGACCATATAAAGAAAGTCTACGAGACGCTTCTTGTTTAGATAATCCATCTTGTGTTGTTTCTAAAAGTTTTAACGCAGAGCTTACATCTTGTGTTGCAACCTCCACTAATAATTCGTTATTTGTTTTCATGCTATCTTGCTCATAAGCATGCTTTGTTTCTTGTCTTTGTAAATTAAACATCGGTAGTTCCTCCTCTGTCATGAAGGAGGAAACAATCTGTTACCTAACTATTTGAAATGGTGAGGAACAGTTTCTTTCCTACCTACATGATGAAATATGAATGTAAAACGTATGGGTATCTGGGCCGAATCATCAATTGCCAACTGTTCCTCACCTCCGTACAATTTAGTAGTTTCTGAATATGCTATGTTTGTTTCATAGTAAGGTGCATATAGACGTAAAAAGACCTTTACTCAAAACGAGTAAAGGTCTGAATTCGCAGTTAAAAGAGTCCACAACAAAGACTGTTAGTAGACATAAATAAAAACAGTTTTTGTGTATGACAAAATACATGCACCTCTCCCTCGTTGAGTTTTAGCACTGTATAGCATAGGTACTGAAACCAGCTACATTAAAAAAGGCCTTCATTCCGACCTTTCCTGTTGACCCATTGGCGTCTCTCGACATTTTTGGGCAGCAGCGTTTCTCTATACAGGAGCCTCACCTAACAGAGACCATATTCAATTACATGTTGAATGTTAGCACTGTAAAATTGTAGTGTCAATATCTTTTTTATCTGTGTTTTTAAAATATTAAACGGATTTATAATAGATATGTGGGATGAAATGTATGATATTGATTATAAATAATATGAAAAATAAATATTTTTATAAAAGGGGAATTTGTAATGGGACCACAAAATTTTATTATAAATATTGAGAATCAAAAATAGAAAACAAATTGTTTCTTTTGCACTACAAGCAAAAGAATTATTCAATAAATCAAGTGAAAAGATAATTTTAAATGAGTTTGAGCGAAGTATGTATACCGACTTTTGGATGGAATATGATCATTTGTTAAATAATTATAAATAAAAAGCACTGTAACCAGTGCTTTTTTATTATAGATTACGAGATTGTAGGGTTTTCAAAAATAACAATCTCTGAACTGTTTGTAGTTGAAACGCGTTGGGCGTAATATGTTAAAGCTGAAGAAATATATGCTGGTAACGTATCATTTGTATGTGATGTTGTATATTCATGGATTAATTCCTTTAAAGTTGTCCATTCTAATTGTGCTGGGTGATCAGACACGAAAGAACTTACCCAGCGATCAAATGAAGATGAAAAATCAGTTTGTAAACGAAATACTTCTTTCATAATAAAACGCTCCCTTAAAATGTAGTATAATTATTTTAACACAAAACACGAACGATAGCTAAATTTTTTGAGTATAACGTTCGTGTTATATAGTTGTCTAGATGTTTGGTTATGTAAATTCAATTTGCCATTTGAAATAACATTCCGTAAGATGAGAGATAGAGTATATTTAGAGCTGGAGGAAAGAAAGTGGAATTTGTATTTTTAGGAACTGGTGCAGGTGTTCCTTCAAAAGGAAGGAACGTTTCAGCAATTGCTTTACAATTGTTAGAAGAACGAGGACAAACTTGGTTATTTGATTGTGGCGAGGCCACGCAACATCAAATATTACATACATCTGTACGTCCGCGCCGCATTGAAAAAATATTTATTACGCATTTACATGGCGATCATATTTTTGGATTGCCTGGTTTATTAGGTAGCCGTTCATTTCAAGGAGGAACTACGCCTTTAACGGTGTATGGACCGAAAGGAATTAAACAATTTATTGAAGTGGCATTATCGGTAAGTACGACACATGTGAAATATCCACTTGAAGTTGTGGAGATAACAGAAGAAGGTACCGTATTTGAAGATAATGAATTTTATGTAGAAACGAAAAGATTGTCACACGGTATAGAATGCTTTGGATATCGTATTGTAGAGAAAGATATACAAGGTGCTCTTTTAGTTGATAAGTTGCTTGAGATGGGTGTGAAACCAGGTCCAATCTTTAAACGTTTAAAAGATGGTGAAGTAGTTGAATTAGAGGATGGCACGATATTAAATGGAAATGAGTTTATCGGCCCACCTCAAAAAGGAAGAATTATTACTATCTTAGGTGATACGCGATATTGCGAAGCGAGTAGGGAGCTTGCGCAAGATGCAGATGTACTTGTCCATGAAGCGACTTTCGCAGCAGAAGATGAGCAACAAGCGTATGATTATTTTCATTCTACATCTAAGCAAGCTGCGAGCATTGCACTTCAGGCAAATGCGAAGCGACTAATATTAACTCACATTAGTTCTCGCTATCAAGGAGATACATATAAGGAATTATTGAAAGAGGCTAGAGAGTTGTTTTCTAATACAGAAATAGCGACAGATTTGAAATCATTCCCAGTAGAAAAATAATAATTTTGTAAAAAATGGTAACGGTAGGTTACCATTTTTTTATGTCTAAAAAAATTTAAAAATAAAACTGTTATTATTTTATACTTATACTTGGATGATACAGAAAAATAGGATGCTTTGAATATATAGGATAAAAATACGAAATAATGATTATTTAGAAAAACTGTTATATAAGTCAGATGACATACAAGTGATACAAATAGCAGAAATGGAATTTTATTCAGAACTTTTAAAATTCAACAAAAGTAAGCGTTTTATAAAAAACAAGCTATAATGAGGGCAGATTATAATTTATGATAAGTCGCATGTATTTTAGTCATTATCGTAACAAGTGAAGTTGACTAAATCATGAGAGAGTAACACGAGAATTATAATAGGAAAGATATTACTATTATTTGTCATAAGTCTTTTTCACTTTTTAGCTAAACGATATGATTAGCAAGTGTAGCTATTGCGAGTTCCTTAGTAGAAGCTTTTTATTAATAAGGTGGTGGAGATTTAATTGGTACACCACTCTTTAAAAGAGTTCAGAACATCAGCAGGTAGTCTAGGCGGAATAGCGGGTGCAAATTTAGTTGCATTAGCAATGGTTATATCACTTGTTTATGCTATGCTTGCAATGGCTTCTGTGTTAAACTTTGGATTGCTACCAGACTTTATTCTGGATTATCTTGTATCATTTTTAAATGAAAATAATGCTAAGATTCTTATGTATTATGATAACTGGTATTATTTCAGGTTATATTGGATTACTTTTATTCAAAAACTATCCAATTCGTACAGCAGAACAAATTCGTGGTACAACTGGAAAAGCGACAGATGTAGCAGCTTAATAGAATAGTAGAATAAATTTTTTCATAGAGGTTTAGGGGGAGTTATGATGAAGTATCGCTCAGTATTTGATATTATCGGTCCAGTTATGATTGGACCATCAAGTTCACATACAGCAGGCGCAGCAAGAATGGGGCAAGTTGCTCGCCAGCTGTTTCGTCATGAACCAGAAAGAGTAAGCATTTCGTTATATGGATCATTTGCAAAGACGTATCGAGGGCATGGTACGGATGTAGCACTAATCGGTGGAATATTAGGATTTGAAACAGATGACTTACGTATTCCAGAGGCGCTAGAAATAGCAAAAGAGCGCGAAATTGAAGTGGAATTCATTGAAGAAGATGCCAATGCACCTCACCCAAATACAGCGAGAATTCGTTTGTATAAAGGTGAAGATGAAATTGAAGTTGTTGCTTGCTCAATTGGTGGCGGTAAAATTGAAGTTGTAGAATTAAACGGATTCGATCTTCAATTATCAGGCACGAGCCCAGCACTACTTATTGTAAATAACGATCGCTTCGGTGCTATTGCAGCGGTAGCTTCAATCCTTGCGAAACATGAGATTAACATTAGTACAATGAGTGTTTCTCGTAAAGAAAAAGGAAGAAGAGCGCTTATGGTCATTGAAACAGATGAATTATTAGCAGATGAAGTGATTGAAGAAATAAAAGCGCAACAAAATATTTGTCAAGTAACTATTATGGAATAATTGCAGGGGGGACACACCATGTTTCGGAACGCAGCGGAACTAGTGGCGCAAGCTAAAGAACAAAATGTAAAAATCGCAGAAATTATGATTCAATGTGAAATGGAAACAAGAAGTATTTCACGTGAAGAAGTAATTGCTGGTATGGAAAAGAACTTAGTCGTGATGGAGCAAGCAGTAGAACGTGGTATTCGCGGCGTGAAATCACCAACTGGTTTAACTGGTGGAGATGCTGTAAAAGTTCAAGCGTATATGAAGAGTGGAAAAGGCTTATCAGGAGATACGATTTTGGACGCAGTAAGCAAAGCTGTTGCAACAAATGAAGTAAACGCGGCGATGGGAATTATTTGTGCAACACCAACAGCAGGGTCTGCTGGAACAGTGCCAGGTGTACTATTTGCACTAAGAGAAAAATTGCAGCCTACACGTGAAGAAATGATTGAATTCTTATTTACAGCAGGAGCTTTCGGTATGGTTGTTGCGAATAACGCTTGTATTTCTGGTGCAGCGGGAGGATGCCAAGCTGAAGTTGGTTCAGCAAGTGGAATGGCGGCTGCAGCCGCAGTTGAGATGGCTGGTGGAACACAAGATCAAGCAGCTACAGCGATGGCAATTTCATTAAAGAACATGCTTGGTTTAGTGTGTGATCCTGTTGCAGGACTTGTAGAAGTACCTTGTGTAAAACGTAATGCAGCAGGAGCTGCGAATGCGATGATTTCAGCAGATTTAGCATTAGCTGGTGTAACGAGTACAATTCCATGTGATGAAGTAATTGAGGCAATGTTTAGAATCGGACAAACGATGCCAGTAGCACTTCGTGAAACAGCAGAAGGTGGACTTGCAGCAACGCCGACTGGTCGTCGCCTGCAAGAAGAGATTTTTGGGAAGAACAATAACTAAGTGTAATTATAGAAAAAGGAGCTCAAATAAACTTGAGCTCCTTTTTCTATTTTTCTTTTGTTAGTTGTTCTAATGTTTTTCCAAGATTATGTGATCGTTTCGTTGCCTGTGTAATACAAGAAATAAGTGCTTGTTGAAATTTATGTTCTTGTAATACTTCAATACCTGCTTCGGTAGTTCCACCAGGAGAAGTAATTTCCTTTCTCAAAATAGAAGGGTGTTTGTCACTTGCTTTTAGCATTTCAGCAGCACCAATCATCGTTTGAAGAATAAGTGATTTTGCAACATCTTCTTTTAAACCAATTTTTTTTGCAGCTTCTTCCATAGCTTCCACTACGTAATAAATATAAGCAGGTCCACTTCCGGATAATGCAGTGACAGCATGCATATCTTCTTCCTCTACAACAGAGACGAGACCAATTGTTTCAAATAAAGATGTTGCAGTGCGAATATGCTCCGCTGTTGCATGTTTTGAAGGGGAGATAGCGGTAGCAGATTTTAAAATGGCTGCGGATGTATTTGGCATTGCACGAATAATTGGAACGTCTTTTTGAAGTAGTTTTCTAATTGAGTCAGTAGAAACACCTGCTAGTAATGAAATAATAAGCACGTTATTATTTATGTATTCTTTAAAAGGGGTAAGCGCCTCTGCAACATCCTTTGGTTTCATTGCTAGAAAAAGAATATTTGCATCAGTAAGTAATTCTTTTTTATTATGAGTACCTTTGACACCGTATTTTTTATGTAGCTCTTGTAATCTTGTCTCGTTAGAACGATTACTTACAGTAATTTGTTCACCTTTAACGACATTTGCATGTAACAAGCCACCAATAATAGCTTCGGCAATAGAGCCTGCACCGAGAAAGGAAATGTTTTGAATAGACATGATGTTCCTCCTTTAATTTTGGTTAGAAATTCTTATAAATGTACATACATTCGTTTTTTTATAGGAAACACCTCTTTTTATCTGAAAATAATGACAAATATATATAGAAGTTGTAAACTGAAGAAGTATTCATTTTTGAACCGGAAAGAGACAGGGGGGCTAAGCATGACGGCGATTCACCGAATGGAGATTCCTGTACCATTTGCAGTGGAAACTGTGAATGTGTTTTTAGTTGAGGGGGAGACATTAACATTAATTGATACAGGGACGAATACAGAAGAGGCAAGGAATGCGTTAGAAAGTCAATTAGGTGCATTAGGACATACGATAGAAGATATTGAAACAGTAGTCATTACGCATCATCATGCAGATCATTGTGGACTTTTAAATATATTTTCTGAGAAGACGAATATTATTGGACATCCTTGGAATGAGCCTTGGATTACACAAAATCCAGAATTTTTAAAGCGGTATCATGAATTTTTTAGAGAGACGGCCTTACAGTTTGGTGTGCCAGCAGCATTTTTGAAAGACGAGTCGTTATTGACGACGAGGACACTTAAATATTCTTGTAATAGATCGTTAACGCATACTGTGAGAGAAGGAGATCGTATTGATTCTTTGCCTGGATTTACAGTACTTGAAACACCAGGTCATGCTTCTACTCATATTTCTTTATATAGAGAATCTGATGGAATATTAATTGGTGGAGATGCTCTCATTAGTCATATTTCTTCGAATCCAATACTAGAACCGCCATATGAAGGGCAAACAGAGCGGGCACGCCCATTACTACAATATAATCAAACATTACAGCGTTTAAGCGAAATGAATATTTCACGCATTTTATCAGGGCATGGGGAAGATGTTCTAAATGTGAAACAACTTATTGAAACGAGATTACAAAAGCAAGAAACACGTGCTTTTAAAGTGCTTGAATTATTAAAGGAAAAACCAATGACAGCATTTGAAGTATGTGTAAAACTATTTCCGGTATTATATAAAGAACAATTACCACTTACTATTTCAGAAACGGTTGGACAATTGGACTATTTAGCATATAATCAACAAGTGATGATTGATGAGTCATCGCAACAATTGATTTATTATGCAAAGTAGGTGACAGCAATGACAGGACGTTTACAAAATAAAGTAATCGTCATTACAGGTGCTTCTAGTGGGATTGGTGAGCAAGTTGCAATGCAAGTTGCAGCACAGGGAGCGACGCCAGTATTAATGGCTCGAACAGAAGAGAAACTACAAGTGTTAGTAGACAAAATTAAAGAAACTTATAATACGCCTTGCTATTATTATGTATTAGATGTAAGTGAAGAGATGGAAGTACAGTCTGTTTTTTCAAAGGTATTACAAGAAGTGGGACGTATTGATATATTAGTAAACAATGCGGGATTTGGTATTTTTAAAACGTTTGAAGATGCGTCAATGGGTGAAGTAAAAGATATGTTCCAAGTAAATGTATTTGGATTAGTAGCATGTACGAAAGCGGTACTACCTTATATGGTAAACAAGAACGAAGGACATATTATTAATATTGCTTCACTTGCCGGAAAAATTGCAACTCCGAAATCAAGTGCGTATGCAGCAACGAAACATGCTGTATTAGGATTTACGAATAGTTTACGCATGGAATTAGCGAATACAGATATTTATGTTACAGCAATTAATCCAGGTCCGATAGATACAAACTTTTTTGAAATAGCGGATCAATCTGGTACATATGTAAAGAATATGGGACGTTACATGTTAAAACCAACATACGTAGCAGAACAAATCGTAAAGTCGATGCACACGAAAAAACGTGAAGTAAACTTACCGAAGTGGATGGGAATTGGTCCAAAACTTTATGCTTTATTCCCAGGTTTATTTGAACGTGTAGCAGGTAAATCATTAAGTAAAAAATAGGAGATTTCCACATGGAAATCTCCTATTTTTTATTGTTTTCCAGTCACATAATCATAAACAATATCCTCAATCTCCTCGTATAAATCAATTTCAATATTTGAATGAGTCACCGTTTGAATATGTTTCACTAGCATTTCCTGATCTTCTTTTGATATTGGACTGCATTGATATTGCTGAAAACTTTTTATAATCATTTTCTCAATTAATTTTTCGTTCATATTTTTTCCCGCCTGTATGTACGTATGTATTGTTTTATTGTACTTGAAGTGAAATAAAAAAACTACTATGCACTATTTTTGTATAAAAATTCGGTTGAGTATATTGTTTTTCTAATAAAATTAAGTTTTTTTTAGATTTAAAAATTCATAAATATTTAATTGACTCTATAAATATACAATATTATAATCATACTTAATTTAAAGAATCGATTTGAGGAGGAACTTATGAAAGTCGCAATTATTGGAGCCACTGGATATGGGGGCATTGAATTAATTCGTTTATTAGAACAACATCCATATTTTTCGATAGCATCTCTTCATTCTTTTTCGCAAGTTGGTGAGTGTATAACAAATGTATATCCGCATCTTCGAAATGTTCTCATTCATACGTTACAAGAAATTGATGTGAAGACAATAGGGAAAGAAGCAGAAATCGTATTTCTAGCAACACCAGCAGGAGTATCGGCGGAGTTAACTCCCAAGTTATTAGCAGAAGGTTTAAAAGTAATTGACCTATCTGGAGACTTTCGTATGATAGATCCTTCGTCATATGAACTGTGGTATAAAAGGCCAGCAGCGAAAGAAGAAATTCTTAGAAAAGCAGTGTATGGGTTAAGTGAATGGAAAAGGACTGGGATTCAAAAGGCAAATTTAATTGCAAACCCAGGATGTTTTGCTACAGCCACATTGCTAGCGATAGCGCCGTTAGTACGTAGCGGCATGATTGAAGAAGATTCGATTATTATTGATGCGAAATCAGGGGTATCAGGAGCAGGTAAAACACCAACAACAATGACTCACTTTCCTGAGCTATATGATAACTTGCACATTTATAAAGTGAATGAGCATCAGCACGTTCCAGAGATTGAGCAAATGCTTACAGAATGGAATAATGGATCACAGCCAATTACATTTAGCACACATTTAATACCGATATCACGAGGAATTATGATTACACTTTATGCAAAAGTAAAACAAAAGATGGAAATAAAGCAACTTCAAAAATTGTATGAAGAAACGTATGAACAATCGCCTTTCATCCGAATTTGTACGCAAGGGAAATTTCCAAGTCCAAAAGAAGTGAGAGGCTCAAATTATTGTGATATTGGCATAGCTTACGATGAAAGAACTGAAAGAGTTACGGTCGTTTCTGTTATAGACAATATGATGAAAGGCGCGGCTGGGCAAGCGATTCAAAATGCAAACATAATAGCGGGACTAGAAGAGACAACAGGTTTACAACATATGCCGCTTTATCTATAAGGGGGACATGATGATTAAAGTAGCGTCTATTACAAAATTAGAAAATGGTTCAATTGTAACGCCGAAAGGCTTTTCGGCAATTGGTACTGTAAATGGTCTGAAAAAGGAGAAAAAGGATTTAGGGGCAATCGTTTGTGACGTACCAGCATCATGTGCCGCTGTGTATACAACGAATCAAATACAAGCAGCCCCTTTGCAAGTAACGAAGGATAGTATAACGGCAGAAGGGAAGTTACAAGCAATTATCGTTAATAGTGGAAATGCAAATGCTTGTACTGGAATGCAAGGATTAGAAGACGCATACGAGATGCGCGCGTTAGGGGCGGAACATTTTGGAGTGAAAGAAAATTACGTTGCAGTAGCTTCAACAGGTGTAATTGGTGTTCCACTGCCGATGGATATAATCCGAAAGGGGATTGCAACTCTTATACCGACGAAGGAAGAAAGTGGAGCGTATTCTTTTTCTGAAGCAATTTTAACGACGGATCTTATCACGAAAGAAACTTGCTATGAAATGATTATTGATGGGAAGAAAGTGGCGATTGCGGGTGTTGCAAAGGGTTCAGGGATGATTCATCCGAATATGGCAACGATGCTTAGTTTTATTACGACAGATGCTCATATAGAGCATGACGTATTGCAAACAGCATTATCCCAAATTACGAATCATACATTTAATCAAATTACGGTAGATGGAGATACTTCTACGAATGATATGGTCATCGTTATGGCAAGTGGATTATCAGAAACAAGCCCGATAAATATGGAACATACAGATTGGGAAACTTTCGTATGTACTTTACAGAAGGTATGTGAAGATTTAGCAAAAAAAATTGCGCAAGATGGTGAAGGCGCTACGAAGTTAATAGAAGTAAATGTGCTAGGAGCTCAAACGAATAAAGAGGCAAAAAAAATTGCAAAGCAAATAGTCGGTTCGAGTCTTGTGAAAACAGCAATACATGGTGAAGACCCAAACTGGGGGCGAATTATTAGCAGTATTGGACAAAGTGAAGTAGTTATTAATCCGAACACAATTGACATTACTCTTCAATCTATATCGGTATTAAAAAATAGTGAGCCTCAAATATTTTCTGAAGAAGAAATGAAAGAGAGATTACAAGAAGATGAAATAGTGATTAATGTGTACTTACACTTAGGTGAAGAGACAGGATCAGCTTGGGGCTGTGACTTAAGCTATGAATATGTGAAAATAAATGCTTGTTATCGTACATAAGGAGAGAGAAGATGAGCGATTATATGGTAGTGAAATGCGGCGGTAGTATGTTGAATCAATTAAATGATGTGTTTTTTGAATGTATAAAGAAATTGCAACAGAAGTATAAAGTAGTGATTGTTCATGGTGGTGGGCCAGAAATTGATGCCAAATTAAAAGATTGTAACATCAACGTAGAAAAAAGAGATGGATTACGCGTAACACCAAAAGAAGTTATGGATGTTGTTCAAATGGTGCTATGCGGAAGTACGAATAAAAAACTCGTAATGAATTTACAAAAGCATAATTTACTTGCTGTAGGTTGTTCAGGGTGTGACGGTAATTTACTTCAAGTTCAACCTGTCAGCGAGGAGATAGGATATGTGGGAGAAGTAAATTATGTAGAAACAGCCTTATTAAAAGGATTAATAAATATGGGGTATATTCCTGTTATTGCTCCAATCGGGGTAAATGGTAATGAAATTTATAACATAAATGCGGACAATGCTGCAGCTGGGATTGCGGCCGCGTTAGGGGCAAAAGAGCTGATTTTTATTACGGATGTAGATGGAATATTACATGAAGGGAATTTGGTAAAGGAAACGGATGAATCTGAAATTGCAACTTTTATAGAAACAGGTGTTATTACAGGTGGGATGATTCCGAAAGTACAGGCGGCACTAGCATCATTAAAAATGGGAGTGCAAAAGATAAGTATTGTGAATGGTACAAAAGATTTTACTGAGGTTACGGGAGAGTGTATTGGAACGACGGTAACGAAAGGCGTGAGTATTGCATGACGAGTCATCTTTTTCAAACGTATGGCAGAAGAACTATTGAGTTTGTAAAGGGAACTGGAACGAAAGTTATTGATAATAACGGTAAGGAATATTTAGATTTCACATCAGGAATTGGCGTATGTAATTTAGGACATTGTCACCCTACTGTTCTCAAAGGTGTACAAGAGCAACTTGATGATATATGGCATATATCTAACCTGTTTACAAACAGCTTACAAGAAGAAGTTGCGTCATTATTAACAGAAAATAGAGCATTAGATTATGTGTTTTTCTGTAATAGTGGGGCAGAGGCAAATGAAGCGGCTTTAAAGTTAGCACGTAAGCATACTGGAAAATCTCTCGTCGTAACATGCCAGCAGTCTTTTCACGGTAGAACATTTGGAACGATGAGTGCAACAGGCCAAGATAAGGTAAAAGAAGGATTTGGTCCATTACTTCCATCTTTTTTACATATCCCTTTTAACGATATTAAAGCATTAGAGGAAGTAATGAATGAAGAAGTTGCGGCGGTAATGGTAGAAGTAGTTCAAGGAGAGGGAGGAGTAATACCTGCTGATCTATCTTTTTTGAAAGAGATTGAAACATTATGTAATAAGTTCGGTTCCTTATTTATTATAGACGAAGTACAAACGGGGATAGGAAGAACTGGAACACTATTCGCTTATGAACAAGTGGGAATAGAGCCTGATATCGTTACCGTTGCAAAGGCACTTGGGAATGGGATTCCTGTCGGAGCGATGATTGGCGGGAAAGAGCTCGGAACGTCGTTTACTGCAGGATCACACGGTTCAACTTTTGGCGGGAATTACATCGCGATGGCTGCAGCGAAAGAAGTATTGCAAGTGAGTAAAAAACCATCGTTTTTAAAAGAAGTACAAGAAAAAGGCGAGTACGTATTAGAGAAGTTGCAAGAGGAATTACAGCATGTCGAATGTATTCAAAATATACGTGGTAAAGGGCTTATGATTGGGATTGAGTGTAAGCATGAAGTTGCAAGTTTTATAGAACAACTAGAAAACGAAGGACTTCTCGTATTACAAGCAGGCCCTAATGTTATAAGACTATTACCGCCACTCATTGTCACGAATGAAGAGTTAGAACAGGCAGTATATATAATAAAAAAAGTAGTTTGTACAAAAAACGTATCAATCATATAAGGGGGAAGTTTCATGTCAACTGTACAAGTACCGAAATTAAATACGAAAGATCTTTTAACACTAGAAGAATTAACGAAAGAAGAAATTATTTCTTTAATTGAGTTCGCTATATATTTAAAAAAGAATAAGCAAGAGCCTTTATTACAAGGCAAAATATTAGGGCTTATTTTTGATAAGCATTCAACTCGTACTCGTGTATCTTTTGAAGCGGGAATGGTACAACTCGGGGGACATGGTATGTTTTTAAGTGGAAAAGAGATGCAAATGGGAAGAGGAGAAACTGTTTCAGATACTGCGAAAGTATTATCGCAGTATATTGACGGGATTATGATACGTACATTCTCGCACGCGGATGTAGAAGAGCTTGCAAAAGAATCGAGCATTCCTGTTATTAACGGTTTAACGGATGATCATCATCCTTGTCAAGCATTGGCAGACCTCATGACAATATATGAAGAAACAAATACATTTAAAGGAATAAAATTGGCTTACGTAGGTGACGGAAATAATGTATGTCATTCATTGTTGCTAGCGAGTGCAAAAGTCGGAATGCATATGACTGTTGCAACGCCTGTAGGATATGAACCGAATGAAGAGATTGTAAAAAAAGCGTTAGCGATTGCCAAGGAAACAGGAGCTGAGATTGAAGTTTTACATAATCCTGAATTAGCGGTGAATGAAGCAGATTTCATTTATACTGACGTTTGGATGAGCATGGGGCAAGAGGGCGAAGAAGAGAAATATTCTTTATTTCAACCTTACCAAATCAATAACGAACTTGTTAAGCATGCGAAGCAAACATATCGTTTCTTACACTGTTTACCTGCCCATCGTGAAGAAGAAGTAACAGGAAAAATTATAGATGGACCGCAGTCTATCGTCTTTGAGCAAGCTGGTAATCGATTGCATGCTCAAAAAGCGTTATTAGTGAGTTTATTTAAAAATGTAGAAGAGCCTTCCTAAAAGGGAGGTTTTTTTATATTAAAATGTCATATGTATATTTAGTTAACCATTTCGATATCATTTATAATAAAAGAGAAAACTAAATTTGTTTTTCAGAGTGTGTAAGGACATACTACATATAAAAATATAGTTAAAGAGATGATGAGGGTGAAAACAACTAAGAAAACATATTCGTTTTTTCAGCGGATGTGGAGAATATTAAAGTTTCAATATTATAAGTTGCTTCGATCGCCAGAAGGCGCAAAGAAAGTATCGTTAGGGTTTGCTATAGGATTCGGCTTAGAAATGTTAGTCATTTATACGGCATCGCTCGTATATGTAATATTTTATCCAATCGTCAGGTTAGCAAAGGGATCTTTTCCTGCGGCAGTTATTGGCAATATTATTGGGAAAATATCGTTTCTCCCAGTATTTTTATTTCCGCTTGCGTATGCGCTAGGAAAAATGATTTATCCATTTCATGTACAGAAAATTCATCATGAACCATTTACGATATCGGACTTGTTTTCAAGTCACATTTTTACGATATTAAAGAGCTTATTACAAAGTGAAGTGTATGTATTAATTGGAATGACGATTTTAGGAGTTGTGTTTGGTCTCATTTCGTATTTCGTTGTGCATTATTTATACGAAAAGAACCGTAAGTTACGCTTGAAGAAAAGGAAGAAACGAGTGAGAGAACCACTTGTACAATTATAAACAATGTCACATCCATTTTCTCCTTTGAATATGTTTAAGAAAAAGGAGGAGAGGATAATGTATTATTATTACGTACCTCAAGTATATCCATATGTAAATTATTATCCGGTTTATGATACGAGTAGACAATACGAATTATATCGGCAACAACAATTACAGCAATTATCACAAATACCACAATTACCACAACAACAGCCTACACAGGAAAAAAAACCATATTTAACAACATGGCCATATTCCAATGTGTACTATGGTAACTATTACGAATCATAAAGCTGCTTCTATTTAGAAGCAGCTTTATACGTTTGTTTTCAAAATTAAATTTTGAATGGTTTGAAGAGAATGAATGAGCTTTTCGCGCTCTTCCTCAGATAATGTTTGGAAATTTTCTTTTAGTTTGTCTAAAATGAATTGCTGATACTGATTTACTAATAATTTCCCTTCAGCTGTTAGGGAAATTAAAATGACCCGTCGATCTTTTTCGCTATAATGACGCTCTATTAGTTCTTCTTGAATAAGTTTGTTTAATAGAGGTGTCATGTTAGGCCGTGAAATCGCTAGCCGCTTGCCGATTTCGGAAACTGCTAATGTGCCGTTTTCATGCAAAAGCAGTAATACTTGTGTATGTGATGGCGGCATATGTCTTTGAGAAGAAAATTCTCCAGGAAGCATAAATTTGCGATAAAAAAGAGGCACTAGCGAAAGAAGATGATCAACAATACGTTCCCACTCGCGTGATTCCATATAAAGGCCCCCTTCCACTATCATTGTAACAAAAAAGACATGTTATAAAAATAGAATTGTTTCATGGGAATTTTAATATTTGTAGGCCAATACTTTTTTTGTAAATGAATCGGCAATAATCGTATAGCCTTTATCATTTGGGTGTACTTGGTCAAAGAGCAATTCTTTTTTATCATTCGATATTAATTTACGAATTGGCAAAACGATAGATGGTTGATTCACTTTTGCAATGGAATAAACGGATTCATTCCAGCCGTCTAAAAACATATCTGCATAACTTGCGATGGAGTCATCGAGTTGTAACGGGTTATAGAGTTCAGAAAGAATGAGTAAAGCATCCGGATTTTGATCTCGGACTGTCTTTACAATATTTTTTACATCCGCTTCAAAATGAGCTTTTTCTTTATTTAACATTTTAATACCGTCTATAACACCGACATCACGATTTAAGCGAAATAAATTATTTCCCCCAATATTAATTGTAATGATATTTGCTGCTCTAATTTTTTGCTTTACATCTTCTGATTGAACTTTTTTAGCGAGACGATCTGTTGTAAGACCGTTTATCCCAAGGTTTTCTACAGTAATTGGTTTATGAATTTGTGCTTCTATTTGTTTAGAGGCTAATTCAGCAAATCCACCTTGTGTTGATCCATATCCTTTGGCGAGCGAATCACCTAGTACGAGATGATAAAAGGAATCGTTTGTTTGCTTATCAATCCAACTTGGAGTAGATGTTTTTTCTGTTTTTTCTTCGGGTTCATTTTGTTTTGTCTCGTCGTTCTTTTCAAAATAAGAATAAGAAATGATCAGAAGGAGGAGACAAACAATTGTTAAGATGACTTTTTTCATAAATTCATCCTCCTTGTAATTGGTAATTGTATCATATTCAGCAGTATTAGCAATGTAAGGGCATATTATATGTTTATGAAAAGTTTATAATAACTTTACAGAAAATTTGTTGAAGTTTGTCAAAAAATATTGACGATAGGAAAGAACTTTATATATGATAATGTCAGATAAGGTGAAATTTTAATTAGTGGGAGCTTTATTTCCTATTAATTGTTAGTCTTCATCAATCGGGCGTTTAAGGGGACTACTCGTTAGCGCAGGGTGAAATGAAAATTGTGTCTCTAATAGAAGAAAAAAGGTATGTGGTTAGAGACAGATAGGGATTCATTTCATTATTTCTGGTAATTGTATAAGGGGGATTTTTTGTGAAAAAGTCAAAAAAAATGCTAGCTGGAGCAACTCTTGCGATTGGTGTTATAGCACCGCAAGTAATGCCAACAACAGCTCATGCAGATGAGAACGCTGGGGAGAGTACAGTTAACTTACGAATTCTAGAAACATCAGATATTCACGTTAACTTAATGAATTACGATTATTATCAAACGAAAACAGATAATAAAGTAGGTCTCGTACAAACGGCAACACTCGTTAATAAAGCACGTGAAGAAGCGAAAAACTCTGTCCTATTTGATGATGGAGATGCATTACAAGGGACACCGCTTGGAGATTATGTAGCAAATAAAATAAAAGATCCGAAGAATCCTGTGGATCCTAGTTATACACATCCATTATATCGTGTAATGAATTTAATGAAGTATGACGTCATCTCTCTTGGGAATCATGAATTTAACTACGGTTTAGACTATTTAAACAAAGTGATTGAAAAAACGGATTTCCCGGTTATTAACTCCAATGTATATAAAGATGACCATGATGATAAGGAAGAGAACGATGAAAATTATTTTAAACCATATCATATTTTAAAGAAAGAAGTAGTGGATGAAGCAGGCCAAAAACAAATAGTGAAAATTGGTGTAATGGGATTTGTTCCACCACAAATCATGAACTGGGATAAAGCGAATTTAGAAGGAAAAGTAAAAGCGAAAGACATCGTCGCAACAGCAAAAATAATGGTGAAAAAAATGCAAGATGAGGGTGCAGATATTATCGTTGCATTGGCTCATTCAGGCGTCGATAAGAGCGAATATAAAGAAGCGAATAAAATGGAAAATGCATCATATCATTTAGCAACACAAGTTCCTGGCGTAGATGCAGTATTAATGGGACATTCACATACTGAAGTGCAGGATGTATTTAATGGTGTTCCAGTTGTAATGCCGGGTGTTTTTGGTAGTAACTTAGGTATTATTGATATGCAATTGAAAAAGGTAAACGGAAAATGGGAAGTGCAAAAAGATCAATCTAAGCCACAACTTCGCCCGATTGCTAATAGTAAAGGTACCCCATTAGTAGAATCTGATCAAAAATTAGTTAATGAAATTAAAGATGAACATGAAAAGACAATCGAATATGTAAATACACATGTAGGTGAAACGAAAGCACCAATTAATAGTTATTTTTCATTAGTACAAGATGATCCTTCCGTACAAATTGTGACCAATGCGCAAAAATGGTATGTAGAACAAGAACTTAAAAAACCAGAGTACGAAAAGATTAAAGATATTCCGGTTTTATCTGCAGGCGCACCATTTAAAGCAGGTGGCCGAAACGGTGCTACATATTATACGGATATTCCAGCTGGAACGTTAGCGATTAAAAACGTTGCAGATTTATATGTATATCCAAATACGTTATATGCTGTAAAAGTAAATGGGGCACAAGTGAAAGAATGGCTTGAAATGTCTGCAGGTCAGTTTAATCAAATTGATCCAAAGAAAACAGAAGAACAGCCGTTAGTAAATATAGGGTATCCTACATATAACTTTGATATTTTAGATGGCTTAAAATACGAAATTGATGTAACACAACCGGCGAAATACGATAAAGATGGAAAAGTTGTAAATGCAAATACGAATCGTATTGTAAATATGACATATGAAGGTAAGCCAGTAGCTGACAAGCAAGAGTTCATCGTCGCTACAAATAACTATCGTGGAAGTAGCCAAACGTTCCCAGGTGTAAGTAAAGGGGAAGTTGTATACCAATCACAAGATGAAACACGTCAAATCATTGTGAAGTATATGCAAAAAATAAAAGATATTGATCCAGCAGCTGATCAAAATTGGACATTTAAACCGATTGTTGCAGATAAATTAAATACAACATTTGATTCTTCACCAAATGCACAAAAGTATATAAAGAAAGATGGAAAGATTTCATATGTTGGACCATCTGAAAATGAATTTGCGAAATATGCAATTGATATAACGAAGAAAAATGATGATAAAGAAACTGGTGAAGGAAACCCAACAACACCGCCAACAGGTGGTGGAGAAAATCCGACGACACCACCAAAAGGTGATGGAGAAAACCCAACAACACCGCCAACAGAAGAAGGTAATAATGGTAATGAACCAAAGCAAGATGGAAACAATACTGGATCTGGACAAACTACAACAGATGATCAAAATACAAAAGAAACAACAACTGTAAGTGAAAATAAAGAAGCTGAAAAAGATGAACGTGATTTACCGAAAACAGGTGCAAGTATTGCTTCTACAATTGGAGCTGGTCTTGCGTTTGTTGGAGCGGGATTACTTCTGTTATTTAGAAGAAAGAAAGCGAATAGATAGTCAAGAAATATAAAAAGGATTACCGATTTGGTAATCCTTTTTGTTATATTATGAAACTGGTACTGCTTTTTCTTTTTTCCATGAAAGACCGAATCCAGTAAAGCCGACAATAATGGTTACGACTGGACATGCTAAACAGAAGATTGCGTATGGCAGGTAATCGAATGTTGGAACGCTAAGAACGTTTGTTAAGAATACGCCACTTACACCCCATGGTACGAGTGGATTAATTACTGTACCAGCATCTTCTAATACTCGTGATAAATTACGACGTTCTAAACCGACTTCATCGTATTTATTAGCAAATGCTTGTCCTGTTAAAACGATGGATAAGTACTGCTCACCAAGTAAGAAGTTTACACCAATTGCAGTTGAAGCAGTAGAAATAATTAAGCGTGTACTAGTTTTTACGAAGCTAGAGATAATATTCATCAGCTGCGCTATAATACCCATTCCTTGTAATAATCCTCCCATACAAAGAGCTAGGAAAATAAGAGCAATTGAAATCATCATACTTTGCAGGCCACCGCGAGATAATAAGCTGTCAATGTCTTTGATACCAGTTTTAGAAACGTAACCGTCTTGCATAATTTTTATTAAATCAGCTAAAGAAGTGCTAGGTTTAAAAATAAAGAGAATAATAATCCCTACCACAATTCCTGCAAGTAATGTTGGAACTGCGGGTACCTTTTTAAATGCGAATAGGAACAGTAATAAAATAGGAATCAGTGTAACGATAGAAATCGTTGCATTTTTTTCTAGTGTGTTAATAAATGCTGAGAAATCAACGTTTCCACCAGATCCGCTTCCTAAAATGAAAAATGCGATAAAAGCAATAATGAAAGCTGGCACTGTTGTCCAAAGCATGTTACGAATATGTTCAAATAAATCTACACCTGTTACAGCAGGCGCTAAGTTTGTTGTATCAGATAAAGGAGACATTTTATCTCCGAAGAATGCACCAGAAATAATTGCACCAGCAATAAGAGCTGGATCGTATCCAAGGGCAGTACCCATTCCCATAAAGGCAAGTCCTACAGTTGCAGCAGTTGTAAAAGCACTACCGATACTCGTTCCAACAATTGCACAAACAACAAAAACAGTTGGAACGAAAATTTTTGGAGATACAAGTTGGAAGCCGTATACCATTAAAGTGGGAATAGTTCCAGCTGCAATCCAAACGCTAATTAATACGCCTACAAGTAAGAAAATAAATATAGATGGAATACCAGCTGAAATACTACTAATCATCCCTTTCTCCATAGTAGACCAAGAGATTCTCTTCAGGAATCCAAATGCTAATAAAAGAACGATACCAAATAAAATTGGAATGTGTGGTGAAACTTCTAATTGAATAACACTAAAACCAATACAGAAAAAGATAAAAATTGTTAAAAGAACAGACTCAATTTTTGAAACCATTGTTTTCCCCTCCTAAGTAATGTGAAATAGCTCTTTTTTATATAAAATTCGCCAATATTGTATATTTCCTTCTAAAATTTAGAATTTTGTGACAAATTACCGGTAATTGTTAGTCCTTCTATATGATACGGAAATGATTGGATAAAAAAACGTCCCTGCATATAATTATGCAGGGACGAAGAAATCGCGGTACCACCCTAGCTTGTGAAATGAATGCGTCACAAAATAAAGGGTCATATGATATGCGCTTATAAAATAAAAAACGCCCCTGCAATATATGCAGGGACGAAAAATTCGCGGTACCACCCTAAATTGTGAAACAGTGTCGTTTCACCACTCTTTAGACATAACGGTCTATAACCGTCTTTCACTACTCCTCACGTTTCGTAAAAGAAGCTCCAGGGGGTAATTCATAATTCGCTCTGTACTGGTTCGCACCGACCACCAGCTCTCTGAAATCAGAAATCGAAATACTACTAAATCCTATCAACGCCGATTCATATGATGTTAGTTAAATTTTTATCATATATTCATCATACATGTCAATAAAAATATGTGATATTTTTTTAGGGAAATAAAGGAGATAGGTTTTAACACTAAAAAATGTGCGTTATAATGAATTTGAAAGGGGAGGAAAGAGTGAAGAAAAAAATAATTCTTTTTACCACCTTACTAGTCATTGGCGGAAGTGCTGGCATTTACACAGCTTTTGCAGCTGAATCAGAGCAAGCGAAGCAAAAGCAAGTACAGCAGTCAGAAGTGAAGAAAGCGAAAGAAGCGGAAGAGAAGAAGTCGATGGAGAAAGCAGCTACGAAACTAGGGGTTTCTAGTGATGGAAAAACAAAAGAAGAAATTACGAAAGAAGTAAATAAGGCTAGATTTGAGAAGCGTCATGATTTATTAATTGAGCACGCTAAGCAACTTGAAATTGATACAGAGGGGAAAAAAGATGAAGAAATTATTTTAGAAATTGGAAAGATACAGCATGGAAAGTAGAACAACTTATCGTAGGATAAGTTGTTCTTTTTTAAGAACTATTTGATTTTAAAATAATTGACAGTCATTCGGATTTAATGTTAACTATATTTATAAACAAGTTAACATTAGGGGTGACAATTGTGACAATAAATAGTAGAACGATTGAAAAATCATCTTATACATATGAAGAATTAGCAGAGAAAAATAAAGCTTACGTATGGCACCCATTTACACAAATGAAAGATTATTTAGAAGAAGATCCTGTCATTATTGAACGTGGAGAGGGAAGAAAACTATACGATGTAAATGGTAATGAATATTGGGATGGTGTTTCATCTATATGGTTAAATGTTCACGGACATCAAGTACCGGAATTAGATGAAGCAATTCGTGAGCAATTAAATAAAATTGCTCATTCTACTATGTTAGGACTTGCTAACGTTCCATCTATTTTATTAGCAGAAAAAATTATTGAGGTTGTACCAGATGGATTGAAGAAGGTATTCTATTCTGATTCAGGTTCTACCGCTGTTGAAATTGCAATTAAGATGGCTTTCCAATATTGGCAGCATAAAGGGAAACCAAAGAAACAAAGATTCGTTACATTAAAAGAAGCATATCATGGTGATACAATTGGAGCTGTTTCAGTAGGAGCAATAGACTTGTTTCACCAAGTGTATAGTTCGCTCTTATTTGATGCGATTAAAATGCCGTATCCATATACATATCGTTCTCCTTACGGAAATAATAAGGAGGAAATTGTAAAAATCCATTTAGAAGAAATGGAAGAATTGTTGAAAGAAAAGCATGAAGAAGTAGCTGCCATCATTGTAGAGCCATTAATGCAAGGTGCTGGCGGAATGATTACAATGCCAAAAGGATATTTAAAAGGACTGCGCGATTTATGTACAAAGTACAATGTATTATTTATTACAGATGAGGTAGCGACTGGATTTGGGCGTACAGGGAAAATGTTTGCGTGTGAACATGAAAATGTGACGCCAGACATTTTAACTGCTGGGAAAGGTTTAACAGGTGGATATTTACCAATTGCAGTTACGGTAACGACAGATGAAATATATAATGCCTTCTTAGGAGAATATGAAGAACAAAAAACATTTTTCCATGGACATAGCTACACAGGTAATCCGTTAGGGTGTGCCGTAGCAATCGCGAATCTAGAACTATATGAAAAAACAAATTTAATAGAAGAAGTGGCACGTAAAACGGATTATGTGACAGCGCAATTAGAAAAGCTCTTTGCGTATAAACATGTAGGTGATATTCGTCAGTGCGGATTAATGGTTGGTATTGAGCTTGTGAAGAATAAGAAAACGAAAGAAGCGTTTGACTGGACAGAAAGAGTCGGTGTTCAAGTATGTAAACGCTCAAGAGAGCTGGGTATGATTTTACGACCGCTAGGTAACACGATTGTATTTATGCCACCACTTGCTTCTACTTTTGAAGAAATTGATGATATGTTACGCATTTTATATAAGGCAATCTCGGATGTTACGGAGGGAGAATAATGAGTGGTTTTTTTATAACAGCAACAGATACTGAAGTGGGGAAAACTGTCGTTGCCGGTGCATTAGCCGGTGTATTTAGAGAATTGGGATATAACATCGGAGTATATAAACCGTTGCAAAGTGGGCATGTTGCATCAAACCCTGAGGGAGATGCGGCAAGGTTAAAAGCATTATCAGGTGTACCGACACCAGAAAATGAAATTTGCCCTTATTCTATTGAAGAACCACTTGCTCCGAGACTTGCCATGAAAAGAGCTGGAAGAGTAGTAAAGTTAAAAGAAATTACTGATTACTATAATGAACTATTAAAAGAGTTTAATAGCTTATTTGTAGAAGGGGCAGGTGGGCTTGCTGTCCCATATACAGAAGATGCTTTAGTAATTGATTTTGCAAAAGAATTACAGTTGCCTCTTATTGTAGTAGCTCGTCCTACATTAGGAACAGTAAATCATACAGTGTTAACGATTGCTTACGCAAAGGCGCATGGTTTAACCGTAGTGGGTGTCATTTTATCAGGTTGCAAAGAATGTGAAATGGAAAGAGTGCAAGAAAATAAAGAGATGATTGAAGAGCTGAGCGGGGTACCAGTTTTAGGATTATTGCCATTCTTTGCAGGTGAGTTTACGAAAGAAGAAGTATTAGAATCTGCAAAAGAACATATTATGATTTCAAAATTAGAGGAGTTTATCCAAAATGAATCAAACGTGGCGGGCGCACCTTCAATCTAAATTACAACAATTACATGAGCAAGGGCAGTATCGTGATTTATATGTAACAGAGAAGGCAGAAGAGACTTGGCTTATTCGAGATAAAAAAAGGATGTTAAATTTAGCGTCAAATAATTATTTAGGGTTAGCTGGAGATGAAAGGTTAAAAGAAGTTGCTATTGCCTGTACAAAAAGATATGGAACTGGAGCGACTGCCTCTCGTCTCGTTGTAGGAAATCATCCATTATATGAAGAGGTTGAGAGAAGCATATGTGACTGGAAAGGTACTGAAAGAGCTTTAATTGTAAATAGTGGATATACGGCAAATATAGGTGCCATATCTTCTTTAGCCTCTCGGCACGATATTGTTTTTAGTGATAAGTTAAATCACGCAAGTATTGTTGATGGAATCATATTAAGCGGGGCAGAGCATAAAAGGTATCGTCATAATGATTTGGATCATTTAGAGAAGTTGTTGAAAATGGCTTCGCCTGAAAAAAGGAAATTAATCGTAACAGATACCGTTTTTAGTATGGATGGTGATACTGCGTATTTGAGAGATTTAGTACAGCTGAAAGAGAAATACGGGGCAATCATTATAGTCGATGAAGCACATGCGAGTGGAATATATGGAATCGGCGGAGCTGGGTTATCTCATATAGAAAAAAATCTTGCTCAAAAAATTGATATACATATGGGGACGTTTAGCAAGGCTTTAGGGTGTTATGGTGCGTATTTGACAGGTGATGAAATTTATATAGAGTATTTACAAAATATGATGAGAAGCTTTATTTTTACTACAGCTTTACCACCAAGTACGTTAGGAGCGGTGCAAAAAGCAATTGAAATTGTAAAAGAAGATAACGAAAGAAGAGAGAACCTTATAGCAAACGGAGAATACTTCAGAACTAAATTAAGGGATGCTGGTTTTGATATTGGGAATAGTTCAACTCATATTGTACCGATTGTAGTCGGTTCAAATGAACATGCTTTACGGTTTAGTAAAAGGTTGCAAGAGGCAGGGATTGCGGCTATTGCAATTCGTCCGCCAACTGTGCCGGTTCATAGTTCTCGAATTCGCTTTGCAGTTACATCGCAACATACAATAGCTGATTTAAAATGGGCTATTGACCGAATTATCCACATTGCGAAAGAAGAGGAGCTTTTCGTATGAATGAGCTAAAGATTATTTTTATCCCCGGATGGGGAATGGAAGAGAATATTTGGGATTTAGTACTTCCGTATTTTAAAGGATATTCTGTTCAATGCATAGATTGGCGTAATGTGAAAGAACGAAGTGAATTTGCGGACCGAATTATAGATGTAGCGCATAATGACAACGTAATATTGGTTGGATGGTCACTAGGAGCGTTAGCAGCAGTTGAAGCTTATAAAAAGATTCAGGCAAAAGGCATCGTATTAATTGGTGGTACTGCTAAATTTACAAATACGAGCGATTACAGTAACGGATGGAATGCTTTGCATGTAGAACGGCTGAAAAGGAATTTGGCGAGAAGGAAAGAAGATACGCTCAAGCGGTTTTATGAAAATATGTTTACGAAAGATGAGCTAAAAGAGAATAAAAACTTTGAAGACATTGTAGACCGTTTTAAAGGTGATTCTATTCAGTCTTTACAACTAGGTTTGGATTATTTAATAGAAACAGATATGAGAGAAGAACTAAAAGAAATTAAAGTACCTATACTACTTATTCACGGAGAACAGGATGTAATATGCTCATTGTCTGCGGCACGTAGTATGACGGAAAATAGCAGCAGCGAGCTGAAAGTAGTAAGTGAAGCAGGGCATGCATTATGTGTGACAAATTTTGAATATTGCGCAAATGAGATAATTCAATTTGTAGAGGGGATACGACATGATCAACAAAACGTTACTACAAAAACGGTTTAATGGGGCAGCCGTATCTTACGATCGATATGCAAATGTACAAAAAAAGATGGCACATTCATTACTTTCAATCTTAAAGGAACGATATAGTGAAACGGCATCAATACGTATTTTAGAACTGGGATGCGGGACGGGGTATGTAACAGAGCAATTATCAAAGTTATTTCCGAAAGCACATATTACAGCAGTTGATTTTGCTGAAAGTATGATTGCGATTGCGCAAACTAGACAAAATGTAAAAAATGTAACGTTTCACTGTGAAGATATTGAGCGATTACGATTAGAAGAATCATATGATGTCATTATTTCAAATGCTACATTTCAATGGTTAAATAATTTACAACAAGTGTTAAGAAATTTATTTCAACATTTGTCTATAGATGGGATATTACTCTTTTCAACGTTTGGACATGAAACGTTTCAAGAATTGCATGCTTCGTTCCAACGTGCGAAAGAAGAAAGAAATATAAAAAATGAAACATCGATTGGTCAACGTTTTTATTCAAAAGATCAGTTGCTTCATATATGTAAGATAGAAACAGGGGATGTGCATGTTTCTGAAACATGTTACATAGAGAGTTTTACAGAAGTTAAGGAGTTTCTGCATTCTATTCGAAAAGTAGGAGCAACTAATAGCAATGAAGGATCATATTGTCAAAGTCCCTCACTCTTTCGTGCGATGCTACGCATATACGAAAGAGACTTCACGGGAAATGAAGGGATAATGGCAACGTATCATGCTTTATTTATACATATAACAAAAGAGGGGAAGAGATGAAATGAAACAAGTACAAACAAAAAGGGATTGGAAAAAACTTGCATACGACGTAGTGGAAGAGAAGATGATTACGAAAGAAGATGCAATAGCGATATTAGAAGCTGATGATACCGAAGTTTTAGAAATTATGAATGCGGCTTACATTATTCGCCATCATCACTTTGGTAAGAAAGTAAAATTGAATATGATTATTAATACGAAATCTGGATTATGTCCTGAAGATTGTGGATATTGCTCACAGTCTATTATTTCAGAAGCACCGATTGATAAATATGCATGGTTAACGCAGGAGAAGATTGTAGAAGGGGCACATGAAGCAATACGCCGTAAAGCAGGTACATATTGTATTGTAGCGTCTGGTCGTCGTCCGACGGATAAAGAGGTAAATCACGTAATTGGAGCAGTTAAGGAAATTCGTGAAACGACAGACTTGAAGATTTGTTGTTGTTTAGGTTTCTTAAATGAAGATCAAGCAGGACGTTTAGCGGAAGCAGGCGTGCATCGTTATAACCACAACTTAAATACACATGCAAATAATTACGATAGTATTTGTTCAACTCATACGTATGATGATCGTGTTGATACAGTTCAAAAAGCAAAACAAGCGGGCATTTCCCCATGCTCGGGAGCGATTTTTGGCATGGGAGAAACAATTGAAGAGCGTGCTGAAATTGCATTTGAATTACAACGTATAGATGCAGATTCTATCCCTTGTAATTTCCTTGTTGCTGTAAAGGGGACACCTCTTGAAGGACAAAAAGAGTTAACTCCAGTAGAATGTTTAAAAGTACTGGCAATGATGCGTTTTGTAAACCCAAAAAAAGAAATTCGTATTTCAGGAGGACGTGAAATCAATTTACGTTCTGTACAGCCAATCGGTTTATTTGCAGCAAACTCTATTTTTGTCGGGGACTACTTAACGACAGCTGGACAAGAGCCGACTGCGGACTGGGGTATGATTGCAGATTTAGGATTTGAGATTGAAGAATGTGCATTATAAGATAGATGAAAAAGCAAACTTGTAAAAGGGTTTGCTTTTTTTGTAAATAAAATGTAATAAATAGTTGTAAACGCTTGATATTATTGGTTTTTAAGCGAAAAAAAGAATTTTTGTGGACGAATTTTCCAAGCCCTAGTTGTACATAGTAAATATGTAATTTATATTGGGTTGGAGGATTTTACATGTACAAATACATATTAGCGATTATGACTTGTTTAATTTTAATAAAAGCAATAAGTTCTGATCCAGTTAAGGCTGCTGAAAATCCTGAACAAAAAGAAATGCAACAAAGAATCGAACAACACTTTCGAACGAAAGCTGAACATTTTGGATTGAAAACGGAAGGAAAAGATTTAAAGGAAGTTAGAAAAGAAATTACTATTATAGAAGAAGCGAAAAAAAGAGAGAATGTATGGAGAACGGCACAAGCTCTTCATATAAAAACAGAAGGAAAAACGATGAATGAATTAATAAAAGATGTACAAAAAAAGGTGAAAAAATAAAAAGAGGCCGCAGCCTCTTTTTTTATGCCCATTGTTTTGATAAGTGAGCCATTTCAATTGCAGCAACAGCTGATTCATATCCTTTATTACCAGCTTTCGTACCTGCGCGTTCAATCGCTTGTTCAATTGTTTCTGTCGTTAATACGCCGAAAATAACTGGGATGTCCATTTGTAGTGATAAAGACGCAACACCTTTTGCTACTTCATTACAAACGTAATCGTAGTGAGTTGTAGCACCTCGGATTACAGTACCTAATGTAATAACAGCATCATACTTTCCGCTACTAGCCATCTTTTTAGCGATTAAAGGAATTTCAAATGCACCAGGAACCCAAGCAACATCAATATCATTTTCTTCTACACCGTGACGCTTTAACCCGTCTAAAGCGCCGCCAAGTAACTTACTTGTAATAAATTCGTTAAAACGTCCAACAACAACTCCAACTTTTAATCCTGTACCAACTAAATGACCTTCGAATACCATAATAAATCTCTCCTTTAATTATAAGTTTAGTAAGTGTCCTAATTTGTTTACTTTCGTTTGTAAATACGATTTATTCTCTTCTTTTGCTGGCATTTGCAACGGTACACGCTCGACTACTTCTAAATCGTAACCTTGTAAGCCAGCAATTTTTCTTGGGTTATTCGTTAATAATCGTAAACTCTGTAAACCTAAATCTTTTAATATTTGAGCACCGATACCGTAATCACGAAGATCAGCAGGGAAGCCGAGTTTTTCATTTGCTTCTACAGTATCAAATCCTTCTTCTTGTAATTTATAAGCACGAAGCTTATTAAGAAGCCCAATGCCTCTTCCTTCTTGCCTCATATAAAGAAGAACACCTTTTCCTTCACGCTCAATTTGAGCAAGTGCTGCATGGAGTTGTGGTCCGCAATCGCAGCGATGTGAACCGAATACATCTCCTGTTAAGCATTCAGAATGAACACGTACAAGTACCGGTTCACCTGTTGAAATATCACCTTTTACAAGTGCGATATGTTCTTTCGTATCTAATGAGTTAGAATAGCCAATTGCGTGGAAAGTACCGAAATCTGTAGGTAATGTAATTTCCACTTCTCTCGTCACAAGTGTTTCATGATGGCGGCGGTAAGCAATTAAATCTTCTATTGTAATCATTTTTATATCAAATTGTTTTGCGCATTCTATTAAATCAGGTACACGTGCCATCGTGCCGTCCTCATTTATAATCTCGCAAATAACTCCAGCTGGTTCGGCACCGCATAGCTTTGCTAAATCAACAGCAGCTTCTGTATGACCTGCACGACGCAGGACACCGCCTTCTTTCGCAATTAATGGAAAGATATGTCCAGGTCGATTGAAATCAGCACCTTTTGATGCGGGGTTTAACAATTCTTGTATCGTAGTTGCACGTTCGTGAGCGCTAATCCCTGTTGTTGTAGAGACATGGTCAATGCTCACTGTAAACGCAGTATGATGTGAATCTGTATTATGAGATACCATTGGTTCTAATTGTAGACGTTCTGCGTACCCTTCCGTAATCGGTACACAAACGAGACCACGGCCATGTGTAATCATAAAATTAATTGTTTCTGGTGTAATGTACTCTGCTAAAGCAATAAAATCGCCTTCATTTTCTCGGTTTTCATCATCACATACGATAACGACTTTACCTTTTTTTAAATCTTCTAGAGCTTCTTCAATACGATGAAACATTGTGCTTCCCCCTTATAGAAATCCGTTTTCTTGTAAAAAGCTTTCGGTCATTGAACCTACTCGTTTTGTAGGTTTAGTAATAAAGCGTTCAATATATTTACCAATCATGTCACACTCAATGTTTACGATATCTCCGGCATTTTTTGCTCCAATGACAGATTCGCTTACTGTGTGCGGGATGAGTGAAATCGTTATGGAAGATTCGTCTATATCAAATATCGTTAAACTCGTTCCATCAACAGCAATGGACCCTTTCTGCAAACAATAGCGCAGTAGTTCATCAGAAATTGCTATTTTGTAATAGACGGCATTGTAATGTTGTTTTTTATTTAAAATCGTTCCGATTCCATCAATATGTCCTGAAACGAAATGTCCACCGAATCGTCCGTTTGCAGCCATTGCGCGCTCTAAATTTACTTTAGAGTGCGGTTTAAGCATGCGAAGTGATGTCGACTGCATCGTTTCAGGCATTGCATCAACTGTAAATGAAGTAGTTGTAAAGCTTGTTACAGTTAAGCAAATACCGTTAACCGCGATACTATCACCTAAGTGAACATCTGATAAAATTTTTTTTGCATGAATCGTTAATTTCATCGCTTCTCCGCTTTGTTGCATGTTTGCTATCGTTCCTAATTCTTCTACAATTCCTGTAAACATTTCGTCACCTCGTTTCGGGCATTCGCAACGATTTTTATATCATCACCAATTTGTTTCATCTCTTGAATTTTCAAGGAAAGCGCATTTTGTAATTTTGAAAAACCATTTCCTCCAAATAAAGTAGGAGCATCTTTCCCACCAATTAATTTCGGACTTATATAGGTTACAATTTCATTAAAATTGTTTGTTTTTAAGAAACTTGCATGAATCGATTGGCCACCTTCAACGAATAGAGAAAGAATTTGTTTCTCTCCAAGAAAGGAAAGAAGGTCCTCGATTTCTATATGTTTCGTTTCCATTTGGAATATAGCTATATTTTTAGATTCATAAGAAGATATCTTCTCTTCCTTTACATCCTTACCGACAATAATCCATGTCGGTGCTAAACCATCTGTTATAACATGAGAAGATGGTGGCGTTCGTAAATGGGTATCTAAAACAACGCGAATAGGATGTTTCCCACCATTTGGAATTCTTGTTGTTAAATGAGGATTATCAGCTATAACTGTATTCACTCCAACAAGAATTGCATCATGTGTATGGCGATATTGGTGAACATCAGCACGTGCTTCTTCACCTGTAATCCACTTACTTTCACCAGTTACAGTTGCTGTTTTTCCATCTAAGCTCATCGCTGTTTTGATTGTTACAAAAGGGCGCTTCGTTTTCATGTAGTGAAAAAAGTAGCGATTTAATAAAACTGCTTCTGCTTCAAGAACACCGGTCGTTACTTCAATTCTAGCTTCCTCTAATCTTCTTTTTCCGTTACCAGAAACGAGCGGATTACAATCGAGAGTAGCAATTACAACACGCTTAACTCCTTTTTCGATGAGCAATTCACAACAAGGTGGTGTTTTTCCAAAGTGGCTACACGGTTCCAGTGTTACATAAACGGTAGCGTCTTTGGCGTTCTGACCAGCCATTTGAAGGGCATGAACTTCTGCGTGTTCTTCACCAGCTCGTAAATGAGCCCCCATACCAACGATGTTTCCATCTTTTACAACAACAGCACCAACCATAGGATTTGGACTTGTTTGTCCTGATGTCCCTTCTGCTAACTGCAGGGCAATCCTCATATATTCTTGATCTGTCATTTTCTTCACCTCTCCTAAAAAAATCAAAAAACCCCAAGGATTTAATATCCTTGGGGTTTGGGAGACGTGATTTCTAGAAATATAGTTTGAATACGAAAGCATAGGAAAGAAACCTAACGATAATTGATATTTCTGCATAAGGAAAAAACCTAGCAAAATATCAAATTTTTAAACGCTAGTTGTCTCTTTTTATTTCAGCATAAAAAATAAGTATAGAAAATTAAACATATATAAAGAATCAAAATGAATCTTTAAAAATATGCATACTGAAATAAAAGTGTATTCACTATATAAAAAACTAGAAACATATCCTTCTCCCATCCAGACTATACTGTCGGCCCTAGAGTTTCACTAGATCCACCGTTTTCGAGTTGAAAACGGGTCACGGACTTAGAAGTTTTCACTTCATCACCGCCGGTTGGGAATTTCACCCGACCCCGAAGGATGCTGTTTGCTCAAATTATAGCACAAAAAAAATAAAAGGCTAGTAAAAAATATTCGAATGTGAAGAATTGTGTGAAAATATATGCAGGCTGGAATGGAAATAAAAGTATTAGAAATGTTGTAAGGAGAAGGGATATAACGGAGTTGCTAAAAAGAAAAAACATGCACAAAAAAATGTGCATGTCACATGTAAAATTATTCTGCCTCTGGTGCTCTAACAACAGATTCGAATTTACCTTTATGCGAAGCGTCGCAATAAGGCATATTTTTTGATAAACCACAACGGCATAAAGAAAATGCCGGTTTTGCTGGGAATACATTCCCTTGTGAGTCGACTAATTCCACGTCCCCTGTAACGCGAAAAGAGCCATTATCATTTACTTTAATTTGTACTTTTGCCAACGTTATCCCTCCTTCCCAAACGCTTAATTTCATCATATAATCAAGGGAAGTGCTTGACAATATAAAAAGAGCACTTTGTTTGAGAAAGAAGAGAGTGTTATAATAGTTTTCATAACTGACTAGAGTAAGGTGACGAGAGATGGATAAACAATTACATACATTACGAAACATTGCAAATGAGCGCACGTGGGCATCATTTTTGAATGATAATCATCCATATAGTTTGTTACATTGGTCCATTGCAGGTGTAGGGCAAGAGGCAAAGGATGTTTGGTTACTTCAAGATGAAGTAACATTTCAAACGACAGAATTCCCAACGTTAGATGATGCAATGCAATGGATTTCTGAAAATATGGAACAAGTTACAGACGTTTTAGCGCAATAAAAAACAGGCTTATGCAAGCCTGTTTTTTGTTTCTTTCACATATGTGTTTAAAAATTGATCGACGGCTGCTTCGTACTCTTCTTTATTTTCGTTATAAGAGCAAGCGTGTGCACCGTGTTCTGCAATATAAAGCTGCTTATTATTTTCTTTCGCTTCATATAACGCTTTTGTCATATCAGCTAAAATATAGTCGTCATCTTTACTATGAATAAAGAGAACGGGATTGTTAATGTTTTTTATACAGTCGATTGGTGAAACTTCACGAATTGTATAACCGTCACGAACTTTCAAAAATGCGTTTGCTAAAGGTAATAAAGGCCATTTTGGTAAATGGAATTCAACCTTTAAACGGTGCTGTAATTGTCCGTGAAAATCAGAGAAAGGACAATCTGCAATATAGAAATCAGCACCATCTTCTACAAGTCCTGCGTATTGAAGAAGTGTTGCAGCTCCCATAGATTCACCATGAATACCAAGTGTAATATTGGTGCCAAAACGGTTTTTTAGCCAGTCAACTACGGATTTTAAATCATGTTTTTCATAGTATCCATAGCTTGTTGTTTTTCCGCCAGTTTTACCATGACGACGATGATCGTAAATGAGGACGTTATATCCCCTTTTTAAGAATAAGTTTGCATATTTTACAGAGTTTATTTTATTTACAGTTACACCGTGGCAAAAAACCATAAACTTATTGGTGGAATGACCAGCAGGAATGTAATATCCGTGAAGGTCGTATCCGAATTGTGAAGGGATATGAATTTCTTCTTTATGAAGAGCATCAAAATCCTCTATACGAAAATGTTTTTTCGTTTCTCTTTCGAGTACTTCTTCCTCTGTTTTTTTCTTTAAGTACATCACTTTATTTGTAAAGAAAATCCCAAGGGCAGTTATTGCACCTAGTATAGTAAACAATGCTGCAAAAAAACGTTTCATACTTTACCTCATCCTCCAAATACCGTTACATGTGATACACTTATATTGTATCACAATGATATAAAAGGGGAGAAATAGGAAATGCTGCATATACAAAAAATTACGCCAGCGATGAAAGAAACAATCCGAATGTTCATGTGTGAGAACTGGGGAAGTTCATTGATGGTTTCACGTGGTAAGGGACATCAGTTAGAAGAGTTGCCAGGATTTGTTGCGCTCTCAGATGACAGAATAATCGGAATTATAACGTATGAAGTGACCGGAAATATATGCGAAATTGTATCGCTAGATAGCTTTGAAGAAAGAAAAGGAATAGGGACGAAACTTGTGGATTGTGTATTACAAGTTGCAGAAGAAGAACGGTGCAGACAGGTTTGGCTTATTACAACAAATGATAATATGAATGCGTTACGATTTTACCAAAAACGTAATTTTGTAATGACTAATTTATATGTGAATGCGGTAGAGGAGGCACGAAAAATAAAGAAAGAAATTCCACGTATGGGATATGATAATATCCCAATTTTACATGAAATTCAGTTGGAGTATCGTTTAGTGAAATGATGTAACAATTTTCAGAAATGTGAGTTATTAATCTTGACGGATAGTGTAATTTAGGTTACCGTAAAATTGTAATCTATTACCATATTAAGGGGTGACGATGTGGCAACTATACGTGATGTTGCAAAATTGGCAGGTGTTTCAGTCGCAACCGTTTCACGAGTTATTAATGAAAAAGGATACGTTCATGAGGACACAGTAAAACAAGTAAAGGAAGCAATTGAAGAATTACGTTATAGGCCAAACAGTGCAGCGAAGCCACTATTTAAAGAGAGTTCAACGATAATTGCATTACTTGTAGATAATTTATGTAACCAATCAAACATCACTTTGCTACATTGTATTGAGGAAATAGCATATAAAGAAGGCTATCAAATCATTATTTGTAATATAGAGAATAAAGATAGATACATACATATGCTGAAGCAAAATAACATTGCAGGTGTTATTTTGACGAGAGCAGTTTTTAAAAGTGTAGGAGAAATTCCATTTCCATTTGTTGTGATCGATGAGCAACAATCACATGGAAATTATTATGAAAGTGGACAGAGAGCTGTTTCTTTATTAAAAGAGAAAGGGTGTCACTTTCTTGCATATTTCGGTGAGGGAGAAGAAAGTGAAGAAATGGAAGATCATATAGCAGGGTTTTTAGACGCTGTTTGGGATGAAGGAATCTCTTATCGAGAAGAATGTGTACAAGGGTATACAAATAAACAATTTATTACATTATTGCAAAACAATCCGTATATAGATGGAATTGTAGCCTCAAGTGATCAGATTGCTATTGAGTTAATTCGGTCAGCGAGATTTCTAAATATACATATACCAGATAAATTAAAAATTGTTGGACCGAATGGGAGTATAGAGTGTGAATGGATAGGTTCATCACTACCGACAATTGAAAGCTATGTCAAAGATAACGGAAAAGTAGCTTTTCAACAATTAAAAGGAAAAATAAAAAAGTAAAAGGTGCGTTTTATACGCACCTTTTTATAATGTAATTGCGGCAATAAAGCCAAATATAAGTAACGGTATATTGTAATGTAGAAAAGTGGGTACACATGTATCCCATATATGATGGTGCTGACCATCAGCATTTAAACCGGATGTTGGTCCAAGGGTACTATCCGATGCTGGAGATCCTGCGTCACCTAGTGCTCCGGCTGTACCGATAATTGCAATTGTGGCCATTGGACTAAATCCAAGCTGAATGCAAAGAGGTACAAAAATGGTTGTTAAGATAGGGATGGTTGAAAAGGATGAACCAATTCCCATCGTAACGAGAAGTCCAATAACGAGCATAAGAAATGCAGCGAGTGGTTTGTTATTTCCGATTATATGTGCACTCGTTTGCACTAGAGATTCAACATGTCCTGTTTTTCGAAGAACAGCGCCGAATCCAGCGGCAGCAATCATAACAAAGCCAATAAAGGACATCATACGCATTCCGCTTGTTAATATCGCATCTGCTTCTTTAAGTGGTAGACTGCCACTAACTGATAAGACGATAATACCTGCTAAAGCACCGAAAATCATTGATTCTGTTGTTAATTGAACAGTTAATGTAGCAATGATAGATAATAACCCGAAAGTAATGCTACGTTTTGTATAGGGAACGATTTCATTTTCGGTAGTATGAATTTGTTCTGTTTCATACGTACGAGGTTTTCGGTACGTAATGAATACCGCTACACATAATCCAATAATCATACCGATTGCTGGAATAGTCATTGCTTTTGGAATAAGTGTGACATCAAATGTAAGGCCGCTTTGCGCAGCGTTGGTTTGCAATACGTCATGATAAATTTTTCCGAACCCTGCAGGGATCCACATATAAGGAGTAATCAATCCAAATGTAATAATACATGTGACAAGTCTGCGATCCACTCTCAGCTCATTTAATACTTTTAAAAGTGCTGGAATTAAGATGGGGATGAAAGCAATGTGAACAGGAATCACATTTTGTGAGAAACAAGCCATCGTTAAAATAATGAATAAAATAAGTATTTTAGAATAAACTTGTTTTTTCGTGTCTTGTTGATTGCCAATCCATTTTAATGCAGTTTGAATCATAGCATCTGGAAGTCCTGTTTTGGAAAGGGAAATAGCGAAACCACCAAGCATTGCATAACTTAAAGCGATTGGAGCACTGTTTCCAAGACCAGTTGTAAAAGTGTTAATCGTTTCTGAAATACCGAGTCCGCCGATAAGTCCGCCTGTTAAAGCTCCAACAATGATGGCGACAATGACCTGGACACGTAACAAACTAAGCAATAGCATAATTGCTACTGCGACGAGTACAGCGTTCATAATAAATGTAATCTCCCTAAATTTTTATTCTGTTAAGACAAGTAAATATGAAACATTTTGCTATGTTTATACATACTTGCGACATATTATTATAAAATGTTTTCTATGAAATGTAAAAGAGCCTTTTGTTACTAATGCTGAAAAGCTAGCTCTTGTTTAATTGATTGTAAAGAATTAGCGAATAATTCTGGTTCTTCTAAATCAGGAGAATGTGCTGAATTTGGGAACCAAATCATCTTTTTTATAGGCGCTTCAATAATATCGCAATATTCCTGAACGAGTGCATAAGGAGTTTGATAATCATAGCGACCAGAACAAAAATAAACTGGAATAGATAAACTTGAGATAGAAGAAAAGAAATCGATTGTCAGCATTTCTTCCCATAAAATTCCAGATTTTAAATTTCCTGCGAGAAACTTGAACCAATCTAATAGCGTATATTCGGGAGAAAAGAAACCTTTTCGTATGAAAGAAAAGGAAGATCCGTTTTGGATTGCGCCTCCAAATGTGCCAAGCCACTTTCTTTGAATAATGAGACGTCTCGTATCTAAAAATGGTGGTTTGCCTAATTTTAAAAGGGAAGCTAATGCTTTTTTATGATCATGTTTTTTTGCAGAATGAATTAAATGTTGATATAGCAATTCTTCATTTTGTTTCATATGTACAATTTGCCCAATACCGATGTAAGCCTCGATATACTTTGGATATTGATGTGCTATGTTAAGCCCAATAATACTTCCCCAAGAATGACCAGCGAGAAATAGTTTTTGTTTGTTGAACTTTTTAAGTACATATTGAATCACTTCTTTTGCATCGGAAACGAATTGTTCGATTGTGAAATTTGCTCCGAAATCTTTCATTGAAAAGGATTTACCAGCTCCGCGCTGATCCCAATTAATAACAATAAATTGCTTCTCTAATTCTTTTTGAAAATGGCGAATAAATCCGATTTGTGCCATCCCAGGTCCGCCGTGACAGCATAATAAAATAGGTTGCTCTACGTTTTGTCCACGCATAAGGAGAGTTTGTTTTCGATTATTAATCATAACGCTTTCTATCGTAGCGATACTATTAGGAATGAGTTGTTTGTTTTCGTTATAGAACTGAGGGGTGTAGCTACGAAAAAGCATATTGAAAACCTCCTTTTGTGAAATCGTATGAATCGCACAGGCTATTCATTTTGCATATACTGTTAGAAAATCATTGTAACATACCATACTAGTGTCATTTCAACACGGGAGGAGGGAAATTGTGACGATTGGAGAAATTATAGATGGTTTAAATAGACGTGAATCCATCGCTATTATAGCAAAACGTCTTGAAATAAGCCCGTATACATTATCGAAGAAATTAAGATTGATTGGATACGAATATGATGGAGAGCAGAAGAAACGTATTTTTGTAGGAGATGGAGAAGAACCACGTCACTTACAACTCCAAGAAGCGACCGCCCTTCAATATGAGAAAACAGATTATCAATTATTAATTTATGAGCAATTACAAAGCATTTATGAGTTATTAAGAAAAAGAGAAGAAGTAATTGCACCAATTGTGAGTAAAAGTACAGAGAAAAAGAGACGAACCTTTTCTATTAATACAGAAATATTAGCAAGATTGGACCTTATATCAGAATCGAAAGGAATTCAAAAATCTAAACTTGTAGAAGAGGCGTTGCAACAATTTTTACAGCAATATGAAGTTGACAAAACATCACATTTTGATAACTAAAGAAAAGGATACTATGTTCATTAGAAGAACGAGTATCCTTTTTATGATGTATATTACGTATAAAATAGAGAATCAGTACAAATCCTTTATACGTGAAAAATGAAATTTATTATTAGAGAAACACTTAATTTACTTTTTGAATTCTTCCATCAATAACTGGCTGAATTGGTTCTTTTAATTGTTTTACGTAATTGACTAACGCTTCAAAGTCGTTTGGCCCAGTTTCTGCATTTTTACCATTTTTAAATGATACGAATCCATCACCGCCAGAAGCTAAGAAGGCATTTGCAACTACGCTATACGTTGTAGATGGAGATAATTCTTCTCCGTTTGTTAAACGTATATTTGTAACTTTTTCACCGTTTGGTTTATTTGCATCCCACGTATATTGAATACCTGAAATTTGAAGCATTCTTGTTGTTCCTTTTTGCCATTGCTGATTTAAAATATCGCGAATGTCTTGACCTGTTAAATCTACTTTAATCAATTGATTTCCAAAAGGTTGAATGCCGTATAACTCACCCCACGTAATATCACCAGCATCTAAGTCATTACGAATGCCACCAGGATTCATGAGGGAGATTTGAGTTTGCATCGTTTGACGCTGAGCATCGGCAACTAAATTTCCAAGAGTGGACTCACCAGCATCATTTTGTTTACGGTCGATAGGTGCTGTAGATTTTCCGACCACTTCATTTACAAGTGGTGCGATTTTTTCTTTATATTGATCTAGTTTTTTCTTTACTTGTTTATCAGGTTCTACACCTTCATGATACGTTGTAACAACTTCAGCTTTTTTCTTTACAATATCCTTTGTTTTACGATCAATTGTTACATCGACGTCTGAGAAAGCCATTCCGTATGAATTTGCTTGGACAATTAGTTTATTGTTTACTGTACCATTTACATACGTATGACTATGTCCACCGAAAATAACATCAACTTCTGGGTCTGTTTCATTTGCAATTCGAGTAAGATCGCCATTTGTTACCCCAGACTCATCGGTTGTTCCACCGACATGAGCAAGAACGACGATAGATTTAACGCCGAGGCGTTTTAATTGTTGTGTTGATTTATTAATTGCTTCTACTTCATCAGTAATTTGTACATTGTTAAGCATCGTAGGCATAACGACATTTGGTGTATCAGTTGTAACAACCCCAATGAATCCTACAGGAACACCATCTACCATTTTTACAGTAAATGGTGGTAAAAATAAGCGGCCAGTTGATTTGTTATAGAAATTAGCAGCTACATAGGGGAAGTTAGCCCCTTTGAAATTTCCTGTTTTTTCATGATATCCACCGTAAATGAGGCGTTTCATTTCATCAATGCCTTCATCAAATTCATGGTTCCCGATTGTACCGACATCAAATTTTAAGTCATTTAAAAATTCAATCGTCGGTTCATCTTGTAATAATGCTGAAACTGGTGGACTAGCTCCGACGATATCACCAGCATGTACGAGAAGTGTATTAGGGTTTTGTTTTTTATGTTCTTTTAAATAAGTAGCTAAGTAATCAGCGCCACCAGCTTCTTTATTATTGATTTTTTTAACAGTATCTAGTTGTCCATGGAGATCATTAATACCAAGCATTTGTACGTCTATGTAGCGGTTTTGTTCAGCTGGATTCTGAGATGGGGGAGCGGCAAATACGCTTGAAAAAGTAATGGTGCTTAAAACAGCAACGGCAGGAATAATTTTTTTCCACATAATATAATTCTCCTTTTTTATAATCTGACATCATACGACATAATTTTAATAGATTCATAGGATTATAGCTACATAAAAATTTAGTCTTTTCGAAAAATTAACATATTTACAAAAAGTGAATAATAGAGTAAAGACCCTTTTTTATTGTCGATTTCATTGTGTATCTACTATAATGGAGAAAAAAGTAAAAGGTGAGTAGCATGAAGAAAAAGAAACAAAGACAAATGCAAAGACAATCACAAGTGAATCAACCAAAGAAAGAAACACTTACATTAGGCGATCAATTAAATGATTCACTCATGCAACAATTAAAGAGTAAGAAGAAAGAGTTGCAAGTGAGGGAAGAGGAAAAAGAGGCAGCTGAACTGGAAAGAAAGCGCCAAGAACAAAAAGAACGTGAAAAGAATAAATCATTTGAAGAACTGCTAAGTGAAAGTAACCTTACTTGGAAAGACTTTAAATAATAAAAAAATGATCAGTGAAATACCACTGATCATTTTTTGACGAGCTTGTAAGAAAAGGGGAGTTAGAATGAGAAAAATTGTCGTTGTTCCACATGAAAACCATTGGAGTGAAAAATTTCAAATGGAGGCTAAAAGATTAAAATCAGCGATGCCAGAAACGGTAAAAATTTATCATATTGGAAGTACGTCAGTTCCCGGACTGGCAGCTAAACCTATTATTGATATGATCATGGAAGTAGAAAATATCGAAAGAGTAGATGGGTGGAATGAACGGTTTATAGAGCTTGGTTACATCGTAAAAGGGGAAAATGGTATTTCAAGACGCCGATATTTTATTCATGGAACTGAAGAAAAACGCTCGTATCATTTACACGTGTTTGAAAAAGGAAATCCAGAGATAGTAAGGCATTTAGCATTTCGTGATTATATGATGGCTCATTGTGAAGAAGCAGAGGCATATGCAACCTTAAAGAAAGAATTAGCCGAAAAGTATACATATGATGGCGAGTTATATACGGAAGGAAAAAATGAGTTTGTGCGCAATGTGGATGAAAAAGCGAAAGAATGGAGAAAAAATAACGTGAATGAATGAGTTCACGCTATTTTTTAGCTATATAAAAGTGTTATGTAAACTGTACGTATGTTTTGACTTTTGGGATGAATCTTGTTGAAATAAAATTGTGGCTTATAAAAAATGTAACAATGAAAGGGAGACGACTGTGCATATTCCAACAACTACACTTCATAATGGCGTGAAAATGCCGATGATTGGTCTAGGCGTATATAAAGCGAAAGAAGGAGACGAAGTAAAGCAAGCAGTAAAAACAGCGTTAGAAGTTGGATACCGTTCGATTGATACAGCAACTGTATATGAAAATGAAAGCGGTGTCGGAGAGGCGATACGTGAATCAGGAATTCCAAGAGAAGATATATTTATTACAACAAAAGTATGGAACGACGATCAAGGATATGAGGAGACACTCGAGGCGTTTGAAAAGAGTTTGAAAAAATTACAAATGGACTATGTAGATTTATATTTAATACATTGGCCGGTAAGAGGGAAGTATGTTGATACGTACCGAGCTTTAGAGAAATTGTATGAAGAAGGTAAAGTGCGTGCGATTGGTGTTTCTAATTTTCATAAACATCATTTAGAACTATTATTACCAAATTGCAAAGTGAAGCCGATGGTAAACCAAGTGGAACTTCATCCGATGTTGACGCAATTTGAGTTGCGAAATTATTGTCAAGATGAGCAAATTCAAATGGAAGCATGGAGTCCGTTAATGAGGGGCGGAGAAGTATTCCAGCATCCAATCATTCAGGCTATTGCTAACAAATATGAAAAAACACCTGCACAAGTTATATTAAGGTGGGATATTCAAAGCGGGATTGTTACAATTCCTAAATCTGTTACACCATCTCGTATTAAAGAAAACTTTACTATTTCTGATTTTGCACTAACTGAAGAAGAGATACGTCAAATTAACACGTTGAATCGTGATTTACATGTAGGAACGAATCCTGATAAATATGATACGTTATAAAAAAGACTGTCTCCTAATACTGGAGACAGTCTTCTGTTTTATCGGTAATTCGATATTTTTAACGATGCAAAGCATATGTGTCATATTTAACAATCTTTTGAAGTTGTATATATTCTTCTTTCGTTAAAGGTAACTGTTGACTAGCTCGTATATTTTCCTGTAATTGTTGAAGAGAGCTTGCACCAGGTATAACAGCTGCAACAGTCTTATTATGTAAGCAATATTGAATAGCTGTTCCTGTTAAAGAGCGTTCTCCAATCATTTCTTTTACACTTGCTAGAGTTGCATGTAATTCATCGTAAGAATAAGAGAGATAATCCTTTTCCTTTACTCTTTCTATCTTTCTTGCATTATTGTCAGTTAAAATTCCTTTTGCAAGTGGCCCGCGGGCAATGACGCTAATTTGGTGTTCATTTAGAAGGGGGAACCATTCTTCTGGACGACGATTTAAAAGGTTATATTCCATTAGTACACTAACGATGTTTGAGCGTTTTGCATATTCACGAACGACATTTGGGCGTATAGAAGAAATACCGTAATGGCGAATAATACCTTCCTTTTTCAATTCTTCAAAAGCTTCAATTGTTTCATCTATTGGATCTTCAATTGTTCCGCCATGAAGTTGGTAAAGGTCAATATAATCAGTTTGAAGTCTACGTAAACTTTCCTTTACTTCAGTCTTTATGTAAGCTTTAGAAGGATCCCAAGACCAGCCATTTTTTTCTTCTGTCCAACGATTTCCAACCTTCGTTGTAAGTACAATTTGGTCTCTTCTTCCCTTCAAGGCTTTTCCAACAAATTCTTCATTTAATCCGTAATCATATAAATCTGCTGTATCAAAAAAATTAATTCCTAAATCGATCGCTTCATCGATAATATGCATAGCTTCTGTTTCAGATGTACCGAGAGACATACAGCCAAGGCCCATTTCTGTAACAAACAAATCTGAGTTTCCTAATTGACGTTTTTTCATAGGGCAACCTCCTTACCTTTATTGTACGAGAGGGAAAAGAGGTTGACAAACGTTTACTTTTCGCTTCGCATTAACTGCCCGTAAAAGCATGATTAATGTTTCACTTTATTTGCTGTAATCCACTCTTGTACAGTTGTATACTCTTTGCTATATTGCTTTAGCTTATGGCGAATTTGCCATGCTTTTCCGACTAAAGTGACGCGATTTGGTAAAATATAAACTTTCATTTCTATCACGCTCCTTTCAATGTGGTAAAATGTATGAGGAAAGAATAGGAAATAGAACAGGGAGATGAAGTAGTATGAGTAATCTTGCAGAGAGAACAGTAAAAACTGAGCCAATTTTTGATGGTAGAGTTATAAAAGTTCGTGTTGATGATGTAGTATTACCAAATGGAGCAATGAGTAAACGTGAAATTGTAAATCACCCTGGTGCAGTTGCTATTATTGCTATTACTGATGAGGGGAAAATTGTGCTTGTTGAGCAGTATCGTAAAGCACTTGAAAAGGCGATTATAGAAATTCCGGCTGGCAAGTTAGAACCTGGTGAAAAACCTGAGGTAACAGCAGTTCGTGAATTAGAAGAGGAAACAGGATATGTATGTGAAAATATGGAGCTCATTACTTCTTTCTATACATCTCCAGGATTCGCAGATGAAATTTTATATGTATATAAAGCGACAGGTTTGACAAGAAAAGAAAATAAAGCTGAGTTAGATGAAGATGAGTTTGTGGAATTAATGGAAGTATCGTTAGAAGAAGCGATTACTCTTATGAAAGATCTTCGTATTCATGATGCGAAGACGATGTTTGCAGTACAATATTTACAACTACAAAAATAAACACTCGCCAAAGGCGAGTGTTTTTTAATTGATTTTTGCATATACACGTGCATCACGTAAGCTACCATCTGGTGCTAGGAAGTCATTTTCCATTGTCCCTTCTAGAATGAATTCTAGACGTTCTGCTAAGCTACATGCATTTATATTTGTTGCATCAGTACGAATTTCAATTCTTCTAGCGCCTAGTTTATCAAAGGCGAACTGAATTGCACCTTTAACAGCTTCGGTCATATAGCCTTGTTTTGTATAGGCACTATGTAGCCAGAAGTGAAGTGAAAACTTTGGAATATCCCAGTTTTCAGGCTTTAGTGTAATTGCTCCGATGAATGTACCAGATACTTTATCGTATAAGTGAAAATCAAGTGTTTCACGAAGTAAAAACTGTCCGTGAGCTTCGCGAACAATTTCTTCAGCACTCTCTTCTGTTTCAGCGTTAATTGGTATCCACGGTACTAAGTCTTCTAGAGAAGCTTGGATTGCTTCATATACTTCTGCACCATCACCTGGAAATGGTTTACGAACTTGCAAGCGTTCAGTTTGAAATAATGTTGGAAAATCTAATAATAATGGTTTCAAGAGAAATCCCTCCTATTCTCTACTTTTTAGTTTAGCAAAGTAGAGCGGAATTTCAATGTTAATTCGTCATACTTTTTTCTTTCTTTCATACATTTTTAATAAGAGTGTGAACGGAGGGAAGAAAAATGTGGCGAAAAAATTGGCAAGACCGTGTAATGTCTCACATACAGGAAAACTCTTCATTATATATATTTAACGCTGTTTTATTATTGATGGGAGTAATATTCGGAGCCATTCTCGTGAATAGTTTACAAATCAATCAAAAACAAGATTTATCATTTTATTTACAACGTTTTTTTGGACAAGTCTCTAAAGGAGAATTTGCCATTGCGGGCGAAATGTTTCGAGAAAGTTACTTTTCGCAATTAAAATACATCGGATTTATTTGGATTTTAGGAATTTCAATTATTGGATTACCACTTATTTTTATTTTATTATTTGTAAAAGGAGTTGTCGTTGGATTTACAGTTGGTTTTTTAGTAAGTCAGCATGGATGGAATGGACTATTATTAGCATTTGTATCTGTTTTGCCACAAAATTTAATTATCATTCCAGTCTTTCTCGTTATGACAACCATTGCTGCAAGTTTTTCTTTACGGATGATTAGGCATCAATTTATTAGAAAAATAACCGAGCCACTATTACCATTATTAATCCGTTATACATGCTTCTTTCTCGTAATTGGAGTGGTGTTAGCACTTGCTTCTAGTGTGGAGGCTTACGCATCACCAGTTTTAATGAAAGAAGTCGTTGAGGCTATTAATAAAAAATAAATACTTTTTGAGAATAATTATCAATTTGTTTTTATTGTTTTTTCTTTTGACAGAAGCCCTTCTTCTGATATAATGGTGTAAGAGTGGCGAGGAGGGAGTAGTACCGAATGGAAGAAAGAATTGAACGAATTAAGAAGCAATTACATGCAGCGAGCTACAAATTAACACCGCAACGTGAAGCAACAGTTCGTGTGCTGCTAGAAAATGAAGAAGATCATTTAAGCGCAGAAGATGTTTACCTCCTTGTAAAAGAAAAGTCGCCAGAGATCGGATTAGCAACCGTCTATCGAACTTTAGAACTATTATCTGAGTTAAAAGTTGTCGATAAGATTAACTTCGGAGACGGTGTTTCACGCTATGACTTACGCCAAGAAGGTGCGCAGCGTTTCCACCATCATTTGATTTGTACACAATGTGGTGCTGTACAAGAAATACAAGAAGATTTACTTGGTGAAGTGGAAAGGAAAGTAGAACGAGACTGGAGCTTTAAGGTGAAAGATCATCGTTTAACATTCCATGGGATTTGTAAAAATTGTCAAGAAAATGAAACGGATGAAAAATAACCTTTTCCTATTTATCTAGGAAGAGGTTTTTTATTTGAATAAGGTATAAATTGGTGAAAGCTTGGCATATGTTGTAATAACTTATATTTTGGAGGAATTTACAATGCGCCGAGCTTTAAAATTAACTTTTGATGGAATAAAAGTATTTTTATTATTTACAAGTTGTACGATTTTGTTTTATTTCGCTATACTATGGATAAATGAAGAATATGAAAGCTATCATCGTTATGAAAAACCTAAAGAAGAGACTGTAGAAAAAGTATCAGGGAATGAAGAACCGGCAAAGGATGCTTTCGTAAATAGAATGATGTTTTTCTATGAAAATGGGGAGTAGTGTAGAGTGGAAGATCAATTAAAAGATTTTATTCATTATATGGTTGTCGAAAAAGGATTAGCAAAGAATACAGTAGTATCTTATGAACGGGATTTAAAAAGCTACGTAAAGTATTTGCAAAATGTGGAACAGACGAAAACTTTTCATGAAGTGACCCGTTTACACATTGTTAACTTTTTGCAGTATTTAAAAGAGAACGGAAAATCTTCGAAAACATTGGCGCGTCATATCGCATCAATTCGTTCGTTCCACCAATTTTTACTTCGTGAACGAGCGGTAGAACACGATCCATCCGTACATATTGAAACGCCACAAGGGGAACGGAAATTACCAAAGGTATTATCAGTTGATGAAGTAGAGGCGTTACTTCAAACACCAAAAATGACAAGTGCTTTTGGTATTCGTGATAAGGCGATGCTAGAGTTACTGTATGCGACAGGACTTCGTGTTTCAGAATTGATTGCACTCAATTTAGAAGATGTACATTTAACGATGGGATTTGTTCGTTGCATAGGGAAAGGGAATAAAGAAAGAATTATTCCACTAGGAAGTTTAGCAACGGAAGCGATTCAAAAGTATATTGAAAAAGGAAGAAGAGAATTAATGGGGAAAAAAGTAGTAGATGCACTCTTTTTAAACCATCATGGTAATCGATTATCAAGACAAGGATTTTGGAAAATATTAAAACGATTAGCGAAAGAGGCAAATATTGAAAAAGAACTTACACCTCATACGTTGCGTCACTCGTTTGCTACGCACTTATTAGAAAATGGAGCAGATTTACGTGCTGTACAAGAAATGCTTGGACATGCAGATATTTCAACTACGCAAATCTATACGCACGTTTCAAAAACTAGATTAAAAGATGTATATAAACAGTTTCATCCGAGAGCATAGTTACTATGCTCTTTTTTTCATAGATTAAGAGGGGAAGACCGTTTCACAGAAACTTCACAAACATTTCGTATATTGTTTTCAGCAGAAGACTAGAATATTACAATGTATTTCCTCTATACTAAATAAAGTATAAAGGAGGAAATGATGATGAAAAAACTGATTATAACTTTATTTATCGCGATGCTAGCGTTGGCTGGCTGTAATACAAACAAAGAAGAACCGAAAAAAGAACAGAAACTTGAAGCTGTAAAAGTAGCAGTCCAAACAAATCCGAAAGAAATTAAACCAGGTGAAAAAACAGAAGTACAAGCACTTGTTACACAAGGGAAAGAAAAAGTAACGGATGCCGATGATGTAAAGTTTGAAATTTGGAAAGATGGCGACGAAAAGCACGAGATGTTAGATGGTAAGCATAAAGGAAAAGGTGTTTATGCAGTAGAGAAAACATTCGAAACGGATGGAGTATACCATATTATTGCTCACACAAATGCACGTGAAATGCACGTTATGCCAGAAGTGAAAGTTGCTGTAGGAAATGCGAAAGTAGAAGATGCGAAAAAAGAAAATAGTGATCACAGTGCAGGACATGGAGATCATAAAAGTGACACAATGATCCATCTTATGGCTGGAGACATAAAGGCAAATGCTGAATCTACAATGAAAGTTCATTTAAAGCAAAAAGAAGAAGCATTAACTGGTGCTGAAGTACAACTAGAGATTTGGAAAGATGGTGTTGAAAAACACGAATTTATTCCAGCGAAAGAAGGGAATAAAGGAGAGTATGAAACGAAACATACTTTCAAAGAGAACGGTGCTTACAAAGTGAAAGTACATGTAAGAAAAGGCGAATTGCATGAACATAAAGAAGAAACAATAGAAGTAAAATAAAAAGTAGCTCTTTAGAGCTACTTTTTATTTTTAATATGAAGAAATAAATCATAAAAAAATTAGCACTTCGTTGCAGAATGGATTACAATAGAAGTGTGAAGAAAATGAGAAATTCTACGAAAATGTATTAAAAAGAAAGCGTAAACATGTTATGATATCAGTATCAGATGTCTGACATCTGACTTAGAAAAAACTAGAAATGTTTTTGAATCGTTTCAAGTAAACGAAATAGGTTAGAAAATGATTTAAAGAAGTACTGTTTGACAATGAGAATTCTTTTGGATAACAGTTTCACTTTATAGCGTTTTGAACATACTACAAGAAGTAGAACTGAACTTATAGGAGGTCGCAGTTATGAATAAATATAAACGTATATTCCTAGTCGTAATGGACTCTGTGGGAATCGGTGAAGCACCAGATGCTGAGCAATTTGGTGATCTAGGATCTGACACAATTGGTCACATTGCTGAACATATGAATGGGTTACAAATGCCTAACATGGTGAAATTAGGTCTTGGTAACATTCGAGAAATGAAAGGTATCTCTAAAGTAGAGAAACCACTTGGATATTACACAAAAATGCAAGAGAAATCTACTGGTAAAGATACAATGACAGGTCACTGGGAAATCATGGGCCTTTACATTGATACACCATTCCAAGTGTTCCCAGAAGGATTCCCAAAAGAATTACTTGATGAATTAGAAGAAAAAACAGGCCGTAAAATTATCGGTAATAAGCCAGCTTCTGGAACTGAGATTCTTGATGAACTTGGTCAAGAGCAAATGGAAACAGGCTCTTTAATCGTTTATACTTCTGCTGATAGCGTATTGCAAATTGCAGCACACGAAGAAGTAGTGCCACTTGATGAGTTATATAAAATCTGTAAAATTGCACGTGAATTAACATTAGATGAGAAATACATGGTAGGTCGTGTTATTGCTCGTCCATTCGTTGGTGAACCTGGAAACTTTACACGTACACCAAATCGTCATGACTATGCATTAAAACCATTCGGCCGTACAGTAATGAACGAATTAAAAGATAGTGACTACGATGTAATTGCTATTGGTAAAATCTCTGATATTTATGATGGTGAAGGGGTAACTGAATCACTTCGTACGAAGTCTAACATGGATGGAATGGATAAGCTTGTAGATACATTAAATATGGACTTTACAGGTCTTAGCTTCTTAAACTTAGTTGACTTTGATGCATTATTCGGCCACCGCCGTGATCCACAAGGATACGGAGAAGCTCTGCAAGAATATGATGCACGTCTTCCAGAAGTATTCGCAAAACTAAAAGAAGATGATCTATTATTAATTACAGCAGACCACGGTAATGATCCAATTCACCCTGGTACTGACCATACACGTGAATATGTACCATTATTAGCATATAGCCCAAGCATGAAAGAAGGCGGACAAGAGTTACCACTTCGTCAAACATTTGCTGATATTGGTGCAACAGTAGCAGAAAACTTCGGTGTGAAAATGCCAGAATACGGAACAAGCTTCTTAAACGAGCTAAAGAAATAGGGGGATAAACAAATGAATCGTGAACTTATTACAAAATCAGCTTCATACTTAAAAGAGAAATTTCAAGAGACACCACAAGTAGGACTAATCCTTGGATCAGGACTAGGTGTATTAGCAGACGAAATTGAGAATGCAGTAACAGTACCTTACAGTGAGATCCCTGAATTCCCAGTATCAACTGTAGAAGGCCATGCAGGTCAACTAGTATTTGGTACACTTCAAGGTGTAACAGTAGTAGCAATGCAAGGACGTTTCCACTTCTATGAAGGATACGACATGCAAAAAGTAACATTCCCAGTTCGTGTTATGAAAGAACTAGGTGTAGAAACAGTAGTTGTAACAAACGCAGCTGGTGGTGTAAATACATCATTTGAGCCAGGCGATCTTATGTTAATTTCAGACCACATTAACTTCATGGGTACGAATCCATTAATCGGACCGAATGATTCTGAAATGGGCGTACGTTTCCCTGATATGTCTACATCATATACAGTAGAACTTCGCGAAATGGCGAAACAAGTTGCAGCAGACTTAAATATTAAAGTACAAGAAGGTGTATACGTAGGAATGACAGGTCCTGTATATGAAACACCTGCTGAAATTCGTATGCTTCGTACACTTGGCGGAGATGCAGTTGGTATGTCAACAGTACCTGAAGTAATTGTAGCGCGTCACGCTGGTATGAAAGTATTAGGTATTTCTTGTATTTCCAATATGGCAGCTGGTATTTTAGATCAACCACTTCACCACGATGAAGTAATTGAAACGACAGAACGTGTTAAAGCTAACTTCTTAGCATTAGTAAAAGCAATCGTAAAACAAATGAAGGGGTGACTTCACAATGAGAATGGTGGACCTAATTGCAAAAAAACGTGACGGACATGCATTAACGACAGAAGAAATTAACTTTATTGTTGAAGGATATACGAATGGTGATATTCCTGATTATCAAGTAAGTTCACTTGCAATGGCAATTTTCTTCCAAGATATGAACGATCAAGAGCGTGCTGATTTAACGATGGCAATGGTAAATAGCGGTGATACAATCGACTTATCGGCTATTGAAGGTGTAAAAGTAGATAAGCATTCAACAGGTGGTGTTGGTGATACAACGACACTTGTATTAGGTCCATTAGTAGCTGCTTTAGATGTACCAGTAGCGAAAATGTCTGGACGCGGTTTAGGACATACTGGTGGTACAATTGATAAATTAGAAGCAGTTCCAGGATTCCATGTGGAAATTGAAAACGATGAATTCATGCGTCTTGTAAATGAAAACAAAATCGCTGTTATCGGCCAAAGTGGTAACTTAACACCTGCTGATAAAAAGCTATATGCACTTCGTGATGTAACAGCAACAGTAAACTCAATTCCGCTTATTGCAAGTTCGATTATGAGTAAAAAAATTGCTGCTGGTGCAGATGCAATTGTTCTTGATGTAAAAACTGGAGCAGGTGCATTTATGAAAACGGATGAAGATGCAAAACGTTTAGCAGAAGCAATGGTACGTATCGGTAATAACGTTGGTCGTAATACGATGGCAGTTATTTCTGATATGAGTCAACCACTCGGTGAAGCTATCGGTAACGCATTAGAAGTTCAAGAAGCAATTGATACATTACAAGGTAAAGGGCCGAAAGATTTAGAAGAGCTATGTTTAACACTTGGAAGTCAAATGGTGTACCTTGCTGGACAAGCTTCATCTTTAGAAGATGCACGTGAAAAGCTAATTGAAGTAATGAACAACGGAAAAGCGCTAGAATCATTTAAAACGTTCTTATCAGCGCAAGGCGGTGACGCATCTGTTGTTGATGACCCTTCTAAATTGCCACAAGCACAATTTAAAATTGAAGTGGAAGCGAAAGAAGACGGATATGTATCAGAAATCGTTGCAGACGAAATCGGAACAGCAGCAATGCTTTTAGGAGCAGGACGTGCAACGAAAGAGTCTGAAATTGATTTAGCAGTTGGTCTAATGCTGCGCAAAAAAGTAGGCGATAGCGTGAAGCAAGGTGAATCTCTCGTTACAATTTACGCAAACCGCGAAAATGTTGAAGATGTAAAAGCGAAAATTTATGAGAACATGAAGATCTCTAAAGAACACGTAGATGCACCAACTTTAGTACACGGTATCGTAACGAAGTAATAAAAAAAGCTGAGGAGATTTTGAAGTGACCCCTAAAA